>DASVIK010000214.1:0-2358 GCA_036382135.1 Candidatus Limnocylindrales bacterium
GACCGCCTGCCGTCGGACGCGGAGCTGTGCGCCGAGTACGGGGTCAGCCGGATGACGGCACGCAACGCCATGCAGCGCCTGGCCGAGGAGGGCCTCGTGGCACGCCAGCCCGGCCGCGGCAGCTTCGTCGCCCGCGCGCCCGCCCACCGGCGGGCTGACCGGCTCATGACGTTCTCGCACGAGATGACCCGCCGCGGCCGCGTGCCGAGCTCCCGCGTGCTCGCCCGCCTCGTGCGGCCGGCGACCGCCGCCGAAGCGACCGCGCTCGGGCTCGACACGGGCGACCCCGTCGTCGCCATCCGCCGCCTGCGCTGCGCGGACGATCAACCGATCGCCATCGAGACGGCCGTCCTCGACGGCCGCTGCGCCCCCGCGGTCCTCACGGCGGACCTCGAGCGCGGCTCGCTCCACGAGACGCTCGCCCGGGCCGGCTTCACGCTCCGGCGCGGGACCGGCACGATCTCGGCCGCGGCGGCGACCGCCGAGGACGCCCGGCTGATGGCGATCGCGCCGGGCGATCCGCTGCTCGTCGAGCGGCGGGTCATCGTGGATGCCCATGGACGCCGGATCGAGGCCACGGAATCGCGCTACCCGGCCGATCGCTACGCGCTCGACGTCTCGTTCGACGTCGAGATGCCCGCTCGCGGCCGATCGGTGACGTCCCCGTGAGCGGCGGCGCGGAGCCGGTCCGTGGGCGCCTCGTCCTGGACGACCGTGTCGCCCCCGGCCGCATCGTGGTCGAGGACGGTCGGATCGTGACGGTCGAGCTCGACGACGCCGAAGCCGGCGGACCGCTCATCGCCCCGGGCTACGTCGACGTGCACGTCCACGGCTGGGGTGGCCACGACGCCATGGCTTCGGCCGCGGCGCTCGACGGGATGGCGAGGGCGCTCCTGCGCCGCGGCGTGACCTCGTTCCTGCCCACCGCGGTGACGGCGCCGCTTGCCGCGCTGTTCGGGTTCGCGGCCCGCACGCGAGCCTGGCTGCCGGGATCGCCGGCCGATGGCGCCGCGCCTCTCGGGTTCAACATCGAGGGCCCGTTCATCTCGCCGGCCCGGGCCGGCGCCCAGGATCCCGCCGCGATCGCCATCCCGGTCGACGTGGACCTCGCCGAGCTCGAACCGCTGCTCGATGGGCTGCGCTGCATGACCGTGGCGCCCGAGTCGCCCGGGGCGCTTGCGCTCATCGGCTGGCTTCGTGACCACGGGGTCGTGGCCTCCGCCGGGCACTCCGCGGCGACCCTCGACCAGGCCCGGGCCGGGTACGCGGCCGGAGCATCGTCGACGACCCACCTGTTCAACGCGATGACCGGGGTCGACCACCACGCGCCCGGACTGGCCGTCGCGGCGCTCGTTGACGACGCGGCCTACGTCGAGCTCATCGCCGACGGCTTCCACGTCGATCCATCCGTCTGGCCGATCATCGTCCGGACCAAGCCCGCGGACCGCGTCGTCCTCGTCAGCGACGCCGTCTCCCTGGCGGGGACCGACGCGTCACGCGCGACGCTCGGGGGGCTCGAAGTGGAGGTCCGCGACGGGCGCTGCACGGTCGTCGGCGGCGGCCAGCTGGCGGGTTCGATCATCGCCCTCGACAGCGCGGTCCGCAATCTCGTGCGGTCGGGGGTCGCGCTGCCCGCCGCGGTCGCCGCTGCCGGCCGCAACCCGCTGGCGCTCCTCGGCATCCACGACCGGGGCCGGATCGCCGTCGGGCAGCTCGCCCACCTCATCGAGCTCGACGACGATCTCGGCGTCCGCCGGGTGTGCCGCAGCGGACCCTGGCTCGCAGGCGCGGCCGGCTGATCGGATCCGGACGCCGGGCCTGCCACGAGGCCTCGGGCGGTCAGCCTCGGGCGGTGACCTCGGCCTGCGCCTTCGCCCAGTCGGCCTTGAACGTGGCGATCCCCTTGTCGGTCAGGGGGTGGTGGATCATCTGCTGGAGGACCTTGAACGGCAGCGTCGCGATGTGCGCGCCGGCGAGCGCGGCCTGGGTCATGTGCAGCGGGCCGCGGATCGACGCCGCGAGGACCTCGGACTCGATCTCGTGGATCGCGAAGATCTCGGCCAGTTCGCGGACGACGATCATGCCGTCCTCGTTGATGTCGTCGAGGCGGCCGACGAACGGACTGATGAGGCTCGCCCCGGCCTTGGCCGCCAGCAGGCCCTGGTTCGTCGAGAAGATGAGCGTGCAGTTCGTCTTGATGCCTTCGGCCCGAAAGCGGCTGATCGCCTCGAGGCCGTTCTCGCTCATCGCGACCTTGACATAGATGTTCTTGGCGATCTTGGCGAACGCCCGACCTTCGGTGAGCATGCCGTCGACGTCGTCCGCCACGACTTCCGCGCTGACCGGTCCCGAGGTGAT
>DASVIK010000215.1:0-5472 GCA_036382135.1 Candidatus Limnocylindrales bacterium
CGACGCAGCGCGCGAGGCTCACCGATCGTACGGGAAGCGTCGCGGTCCCTCGTGCAGACGGACCGATGGACGTTCATGATCGGCTCATGAACGAGACGGCGGACGTCATCGTCGTCGGCGCCGGCGTGCAGGGCGCCAGTCTCGCGTTCCATCTGTCGAGGCGCGGGGCCAGGGTCCTCGTGCTCGAGCGCGAGACGATCGCATCCGGCGCGACCGGCCGTTCGTCCGGCCTCGTCCGGATGCACTACGACCTGGAGAGCGCGGCGCGGCTGGCGTGGGCGTCGTTCCCGTACTTCCGGGCCTGGTCGGACATGGTCGGTGCCGGCGATTGCGGTTTCGTGCGGACCGGCTTCCTTCGCGTCGTGTCAGCGTCGCTCGCCGATCATCTCCGGGCCAACGTCGCGACGCAGCAGCGCCTGGGCATCCCGACGCGGGCGGTGAGCCCGACCGAGATCGCGCACCTGTTCCCGGGCGTCGTGGCGGACGACATCGTCGTCGGGGCGTACGAGGAAGGGTCCGGGTACGCGGATCCGTTCGGGACGACGTCGGGCTTCCTCGACGCCGCGCGTCGGGGCGCCGCCAGGGTGATCCAGGGGTGCCGGGTGCGCTCGGTCCTCGTGGAAGGCGAGGCGGTGGTCGGGGTCGACACGGACCGCGGCCGGTTCGGCGCTCCCGTCGTGGTGGACGTCGCCGGTGCCTGGGCGGCGGAACTCGCCGCGACCGTCGGCGTGGACGTCCCGGTCGAGGCGTGGCGCCACCCCACGGCCTACCTCGGGCTGCCCGCGGGTCGCGGCGCCGATTTCCCGGTCGTGATCGACGGGATCAACGAGATGTACTTCCGACCGGAAGGTCGCGACATGATGCTGGTCGGCCTGGAGGCCGGGAATGTGGTCGGCGGGTCACCGGACCGGCCCCTCGGATCGCTCGACTCCGCCGGGCTCACGGAGATCGTGGCGCGGGTCTGTGCCCGGGTTCCCTGGATGGCCGACGGCACCCTCCGGACCGCCCACGGGGGCCAGGACGGCATCACGCCGGATCAGCAACCGATCCTGGGCCAAGCCGGACCGGACGGGTTCTTCCTTGCCTGCGGGTTCTCGGGGACCGGCTTCAAGACCGCCCCGGCCGTCGGGGCCTGCCTGGCCGAACTCATCCTCGACGGTCGGGCGACGACCGTGGACATCGCCGACTACTCGCTCGACCGGTTCGCCGCGAAGCGGTTCCTCGTGGGCGAGCACCCGTACGGCAAGCTCTGGCGCTGACGCCGGCACGATGCCCGGGCCGGGCCGATGCCCGGCAGCGCTCTCGAACGACGCAACATCAGGTCGGATGGACCCGTCGAGACGGGCCGACTGGCACGTATCCGACGTCGGTATCGGAACAACGATGTGCACCGCGGACGTCATCCGGCGCCCGTCGAGGAATCCGACACCAACGTCTTCCGGCCCCGACGTGGCGCGCCGCGCATGGTCCGCGCGGCGCCCCGTCGATCCGGCCAAGCCGCGGCTCGATCGTCGGCGTCGACCCTATCGCGGAACGGACGTGACCCGCTGGTCGCTGTAGCCATGGACCGCGATCTCGGCGGCGCGGGCTCGATAGGCGTCGGCGCTCGGCAAGGTCCTGGCGCGAAACCCTTCGACCATCCGGTTGTACATCGAGAACGCGGCGGCGATGAGCACCGCGAGCTGGACGTCGGCATCGGACGCCCCGGCGTCGAGGGCCACGTCGACGTCGGCCTCGGTCAGGCCGCGAGGTTCACGCTGCACGGTCCGCGCGATGTGCAGCAGGGCGCGCATCTTGGCGTCGAACCCATCGGACGATCCGAGCTTGATCCCATCGACGAGCGGCAGGCGCTCCGTCGCCCCGCTTCGCTCGAGTAGCGCGCTCGCGAATGCGCCATGGGAATCCATGCAATAGAAGCAGTCGTTCGCCGCGGAGACCGCGGTCGCGAGCATCTCCCGCTCCGCGCGTTCGAGCGTGGCGCCTGGGAAGTCGTGGACGAGCAGTTCGTCGGCGAGGCCGCGCAGGTGGACGCCCAGGCCGGGTGTCAACCGGATCGCCGCGAGGATGCCCGGGACTTCGGGCAGCCCGCCGACGATCGGCTCCTGCTCCGCGCGCTCGAGGCGCTCTTCGTCGCGTGCCATGTCTACCTCTTCCGTCGTTCAGGTCACGATCCACGCAAGTATGCCGCACGGCCCGATCCGGGTCGGCGTCCCGGCCTCGGAAGGGCGTCTCCGGTCAGTGGCCGGGCCCCGCTGGCAGCACGGCCACGTTGAGCCAGCGCCCACCCGTCGCCCGGCGCATGACGAACGTCAGGGCGAACGGAGACGTCCGTTGCCCCTGCAGGTGCCCGGCGGCGTCGTAGGTCTCCTCGATCACCGTGCCTCGCGAATCGAAACCAAGGCTCAGGCCGGTCTGCAGTCCGAAGGGCACCAGGAGGGACACGGACACGGCCTCGATCCGGTAGTGGGCGACGGTGGTGGTGCCGCTCGCGACCGCGCTCCGCAGTCGACCCTGCATCTCGATGAGCCGGTCGCCGTGGTCGACGACCGTGAGGATCGTCGGATCGGCTCGCAGGAGCGCCTCGTTCTCCAGCTCGAGGTTCTCGGCCAGCGTCAACATGATCGCCTGGGCTCCGGGGCCGGCGATCGACTGGTCCCAGTCCGCGACATCCTGGCCGACGGAGATCGTGGGGAACGTCGCCGGATCGACTTCGTGCGGCACCCGGTCCAGGACGTCGGTCGCGTCGGCGACGACGGTCCCGCGAGCCGGGGTACCGGCGGCGACGATGCCGACCCCGACCCCGAGGACCGCCACCGCGATGAGCCCGACCCGCACGGCACCCCGAAGGACCCCGGCTCCGGCGGGCCCGCCTGTCGTGAGTCGGGTCGCGAATCGCCCGAAACTGTCGGCCTCCGAGCGCGGTTCGGGGAGCAACCGGTCGAGGACCGGGCGACCCGCGCACAGCACGACCAGACCCGCGAGCAGGCCCACCTTGGTCCCGAACTCATTGGTCTGCGGCGCCATCAGGAGCACGCTTGCCATCGCGACGAGAACGCCGAATACGACGCGCCCGACCCGCCCGGCCGGCACGGTCTTGGGGTCCGTGATCATGAAGAACAGGAAGATGAGCACCTCGGGCGAGATGACGATCACCCGCACGAAGTCCGGACCGCAGACGGGGGCGAAGGCCCAGCGTGCGGTCATGCAGTGGCCCGAGGCGGCGAGGACGCTGACGCCCACGGTCAACGAGACCCAGAACGTCGCCGCCAGGGCGAGCAGGTGCAACCGCCTGGTGATGAGCAGCCCGCCCGCGACGATGACGGCGTAGGCCGCGATCATCCAGACGTTCAGGGGAGCCCACCAGAAATCGAGTGGCTCGACCCGCGTGCTGCCGAGCACGACGAATGCGACGACCAACCCGATGTTGGACGGGTTGAACACGTGGGAGCCGTGGTACCGGATGACGTATTTCGAGAGGAGCGACAGGCCGGCGACGGCCGCGAACACCCACCAGGCGTTCGTGTTCCAGGGGTCATCGGCGGTCGTGCCGACGACGCGGAAGATGAGGGCGACACCGCTGCCGGTCAGCATCGCGCTGGCCGGCCACACGAAGGACCGGCTCTGGCGGAAGGCCAGCACGACCTCGATGACGGCACAGGTCAGGATCGCCGAGAGGATCTGCGGCACGCTCACCTGGAAGCGCAACCCGACCTGCCCGAGAACGTGGACCGTGATGATGACCGCCGCGACATGCAGGCGCGGATCTCGGGTGCTTGGCAGGACCAGGGGGTAGCTGCTGCCGCCGAGGGTGATGGTCCGGCTGGTCACATCGGCCCCCGGCGCACGTCCGCCGGGATCCGGGCGTGCGGGATCCGCGCCTGCCTGACCATGGCCGAAGTGTAGCCGCGCCTATCGGCGGGCTTAACCGCCGGTGGAGATGGCGCCGAGGCGCTCCGTGAGGCGCAGGTTCTCGGCGTAGTCGATGGGCACATCCACGAGTGTCGGCCCGTCGTGCTCCAGGGCCCGCATGAGGGTGGGATAGAGGTCCGCGGCCGACGAGGGCCGGAAGGCGGCCAGCCCGAAGGACTGCGCGTACGCGACGAGGTCCGGGTTGTCGAATTCCACGCCGAACGGACGGCCGAACTCATTGCGCTGCTTCCAGTCGATGAGCCCGTAGCGCTCGTCGCGCCAGACGACGACCGTGATGTTGGCGCCGATCCGGCGGGCCGTCTCGAGCTCCTGGGAGTTCATGAGGAATCCGCCGTCGCCACACAGGGCGACGACTCTCCGGTCCGGATGCACGAGCTTCGCCGCGATCGCCCCGGGTAGCGCGATGCCCATCGCCGCAAAGCCGTTCGAGATGATGACCGTGTTCGGCTCGTAGGCCTGATACAGGCGGGCGACCCAGATCTTGTGGGCGCCGACATCACTCACGACGATGTCCTTGGGCCGGAGCGCCCGTCGGAGATCGACGAGCGCCTTCTGCGGCCTGATCGGCCAGCCGTCGTCCGCCTCGAACGCGTGGAGGTCGGCCAGCAGGGCGGTGCGCAGGTCCTGATGGACCAGCGTTTCGCGCGCGGCGTGGCGCGCGTCCGCGTCGCGCCCGCCCACCCCATGGGGGAGCACCGCTGCCAGAAGTCGGCGGAGGGTCCCCCCGATGTCGCCGATGAGCTCCACCTCGGGCCGGTAGGCGGCATCCACCTCGGCGGGCTGGGTGTCGATGTGGATGATCCGCTTGCGTCCGTCCGGGTTCCAGCGCGCTGGTCCGTATTCCACGAAGTCGTAGCCGACGGCGAGGACGAGGTCGGCCCGATCGAAGCCCGACAGGACGTGGTCGCGGGCCTGGAGCCCGACGGCCATCAGCGAGAGATGGCTCCGGTCGTCGATCGCGCCTTTGCCCATGAACGTGACCGCCACCGGCACGTGGAGGCCCTTGGCGAACGCCCGGAGCTCGGGAGTGGCGCCCCGTCGAAGGACGCCGTTCCCGGCCAGGACGAGCGGGCGATCGGCGCCCGCCAGCAGCCGTGCCGCGTGGGCGATGGCTTCGTCGGTCGGCTCGGGGAGGTACGCGCGGGTCGGCGCCATCGGGCGCGCATCGCCGTCCACCGTCGCGGCCGCCAGGTTCTCGGGAAGCTCGACGTGCGTGGGCCCCGGCTTCTCCAGCTGGGCGACCCGAAACGCCTTGCGGATGATCTCCGGTACGGCGCCGACGCCCTCGACGCGCTGGTTCCACTTCGTCACGGGTTCGAGCATCCGGACGATATCGACGAACTGGTGCGCTTCCTTGTGGGTCTTGTCCGAGCCCGCCTGACCGGTGATCGCGACCATCGGCGCATGGTCGAGATACGCATCGGCGATGCCGGTGACGAGGTTCGTCGCGCCGGGTCCAAGGGTGGCCATCGCGACAGCCGCTCGTCCCGTCAGGCGTCCGTATACATCGGCCATGAACGCGGCGCCCTGCTCGTGGCGGGT
>DASVIK010000216.1:0-5626 GCA_036382135.1 Candidatus Limnocylindrales bacterium
GAAGGCGCGCCGGATCTTCGACGCGTCCGAGCTCGAAGCACTGGGCAAGCAGATGGCGGCCCGCCGGATCACGGCCCGGGCGCGTGTCCGAGCCATCGCGGCCCGGCGCGAGCGGTAGCCGGCGTCAGCCTGGCTCGTCCAGTTCCTCCAGAAGGCGGATCAGGGCCAGCTCGTCGCGCCGGTTCAACGGCTTCTGGCCCCGGGCGGTCCCGTCGCCCTCCTGGCCGACGGACCGCGGGAGCGATCCCGTGAGGTACGCGTCGACGACGGCCGGGGCGACGTAGGCCCGTCGGCTGACGGCCGGCGTGTTGCCGAGGGCCTCGGCGACCGCCTCGATCGAGTGCTTGAGCGACTCGCGCATGGCCGCGCGCGATGTGCCTCGGGCAGCCCGCAACGTGTGGAACGCCAGGAGCGTCCCGGCCCAGGTCCGGAAGTCCTTGGCCGTGACCTCGATCCCGGCCGCCGCCCGCAGATAGGCGTTGACGTCCGCCGACTCGATCGGCCGGGGCTCGCCCGCCTCGTCAAGGTACTGGAACAGCTCCTGGCCGGGCAGGTCCTCCAGGCGGGCCACGATGCGCGCGAGCCGCCGGTCTCGGACGCCCACCGTGGTGACCCTGCCGCCCTTGCCTCGGAAGCGGAAACGGATGCCGGTCGGGCTCACCGTGACGTGGCGGTTCCGCAGCGTCGTGAGCCCGAAGGACCGGTTGGTGCGCGCGTACTCCTCGTTGCCGATCCGCAGGTTGGTGGTCTCGAGCAGCCGCGCGATCGTCGCCAGCACCCTGTCCCGGGACAGGCCCGGGCGAGCCAGGTCGCGTGCCACCCGCCGACGGATGGCCGGCAGTGCGCGCCCGAACTCGGCGAGGCGACCGAACTTGAGCCGGCCCCGCCGTGCCGTCCACTGGTCGTGGTAGCGAGGCTGCTTGCGCCCTCTCGCGTCACGTCCGACGGCCTGCAGGTGGCCCCGAGCATCGCGACAGATCCAGACGTCGCCCCACGCGGGCGGGATGGCGAGGGCACGGATCCGCTCCAGGGTCGCGCGTTCGCGGACCGCCCGACCGTCCGGGCTCACGTAGCGGAAGTTCTTGCCGGCCCGCCGCCGGGCGATCCCGGGCTCCGAGTCGCTCGAGAACCGCAGGTCGTTCCCGAGGCTTGGGTCGCTCGGGCCGCTCATCGGTTCATCCCGACGCGAGGGCGCCCCCGTCGCGGAAGACGTACCAGGTCGTCGAGACCTCCCCGGACAGTGAGCGCAGGCGCACGACGACGTCGGGGAATCGGGGGCGCGGCGCACGTGCGAGCTCGTCGGGTGAATGCGGACCCACGGTCGCGAGCGTGGCGCGCACGAACTGGGCGAACGCGCCGTCCGCCGACGGGAAGCTCAGGATGTCAGGGTGACGGTCGTCCGCGACCCCGTCGTTCACGCTGGTCAGCCTTGCCCGCTGTCCCAGGCACGCTCGTATTCTTCGAGGTGCTGGGTCCGGTCGGAGGCAGCCGTCGCGGCGAGGACGCGCAAGGTCTCATCGACCGTCTGTCCGTTCTCGACGGCGATGTCCCGGATGTCCTCGTACGTGACGTTCTCACCCATCTTCTTGTGGGCGTCGTTGCAGCCACAGGTGAGGCACATCCCGATCTCCCGCTCGGACGCCCGACCCGGACGTGTCGTCAGGCCGGAGGCGGCAGGCTCATATTCCTACCCGGGGCCTTGCACCGGCGTTTCGACGGCCGCGGATCACCTTCCGGGCGCGCATCGAACTGGGCATGCGTCTCAAGCTCGGGTCGCGCAGGCGGACGCCGGCGGCTCAGGTCGCGCGGGCGGGCCGCCGGCGGCTCAGGTCGCGCAGCCACAGCACGCCCCCGACCAGGCTCGCGGCTGCCGGCAGCGCGAGCCACAGAACGAGCACCACCACGACGGCAAAGAGCCGGCCGACCGAACCGCCCAGGCCCGTCGAGCCATCGCCGGCGACGACATCCCGCAGCGCGGTCACTTGCGCTCGGAGGTCCCCGGCATCGGCCGCGACCGTCGCGAAGTCGACCGTGTCCGCGTCGAGTGACCCGGCCAGGGTCGTCATGCTCGCGGCCAGGGCGCGCGCGCGGCCGGCCACCCGGTCGAAGTCGTCGGTCAGGCTGCTGAACGGCCTGGTGCCCAGGACCGCGAGGCCGCTCGCGTCGCGGAGCGAGGCCATCGTCACCGACAGGTCGTCCGAGAGCGCCGCGGCACTCCGCGCCGACGCTGCCGCCGACTCGAGGCTCGTGCCGGCGTGCGAGGCGCCCGTCCGGATGTCGCCGATGCCCTGGGCTGTGATGTCGAGCCAGCGGACGATCTCGGCCCGCTGCCGATCGATCGAATCGAGGACCGGCAACGTCCGGATGACGACGAGCAGGCTCAGCCCGGCGAGGATGACGCCCACCGCCCCGTACGCGACGAGCCCCCAGGCGAGCCGGCGGTGGCGGAGACGGCGCCTTCCCGGCGCGGCGGTCACGCGCGCGCCGACATGTCGCGCCGCAGCACGAGCCAGGTGACGCCGACGGTCACGACCGCGATGGCGCCCAGGACGCCGAGCCGCCAGGTTTCGACCGTCGATCCACGGAGCAGCAGATCCTGGAGCAGGCGGATGCCGTGGGTCACCGGGAGGAGGCCCCCGACCACCTGCATGGCCGGGGTGAACTGGTCGAGGTCGAGGAGGAAGCCGCTGAAGAAGACCGATCCGAGCAGGACCAGGAGTGCGAGCTGGACGGCCTGTCGCTCCGAGTCCGAAACGACCGAGATGAACAGGCCGAGTCCGAGCGAGGCCGCGAGCACGAGCCCGATGCATGCCCCGACGAGCAGGGGGTCGCCGAAGAACGGGACGCCCAGGACGCCGGCCAGCAGTCCGAGCACGGCGGCTGCGACGACGACGCCCAGGACGCCGAACGCGAGCAGCTTGCCGACGAGGATCTCGAGGGCGCTCACGGGCGAGACCCGCAGGACGTCGAACACCCCGGTGTGCCGCTCGCGGACGAGCGAGAGCGCGGTGAGCGTGACCGCCATGTGCTGGAGGATGAGGGCGAGGACGGCCGGTCCGAAGTACGAGGTCAGGGTGGGACGCGTCGGGGCCAGGTTGGCCGTCTCCGCACGGGTCGGCGAGGCGATGACCGCCGGGGAGATCGGCGTCGTCTTGCCCAGCTTGCCGGCCTCGTTGAAGCCTTGGGCGGCGGCGTACTCGATGATCTGCCGATTGACCGCGTAGGCGAGTTGTGCGGCCAGGACGTCCGCATAGTTGGCCATCGCCGGGCTCACCTGGTCGTACTCCACGCGGATCGTCGATTGGAGTCCGGCCTTGAAGTTCGCGACGACGTCGCCCGGAGCGAAGATCGCCACGTCGATGGACCGATCGCGCAGCGCCTGGCGGGCGGCCGCCGGGTCCGTCACGACCGCGACCAGGGCCGAGCCGGGCGCGCTGAAGCTCTCGTAGTCGGCGAGGTGGGTCGAAAGCCCGGAGGCCGGGTCCACGACGAGCATCGCCCGGAACGGGCTGAGCCGTCCCTGGTACCCGAATCCGAAGAGCGCCATGATGAGGAACGGGCCGAGCACCAGGCTGAACAGCGCACCCGGGCGGCGCACGACCTCCACGAGCTCCTTGCCGACGAAGGCGAGCAGGCGGGTCAGGACCTGGAAGACGATCATGCGGCGGCACCGTTGGCAGGACCGTGGGGCGCCGGTCCGCCCGCGGGCCCGGCCCGCTCGTCCTGCAGCTCCTGGCGGTGGCGCGACACGAGCGTGGCGAACACCTCGTCGAAGCTCGGGCGATATTCGCGGCTCGAAGCCACGCCTGCACCGGCGCTCTCGATCGCCCCGGCGATGGCCGGCGACGCCACGCCCGCATCGTCGACCGTGACCAGGAAGCGGTGGCCCGAACGCTGGTCGACGGCGCGGACCATCGGCAGGTTCGCGATGACCGCGGGCTCGAACAAGCCGGTCGTCTCGATCTCGAGCACGTCTCCGCCGGTCGCGCTGCGGCGCAGGTCATCGGGCCGGGCGAGCGCGGCGAGTCGGCCCTCGGAGATGAGCGCGACGGCGTCGCATTCCTCCGCCTCGCCGACGTACTGCGTCGTCACGACGATCGTCCGGCCGCGATCGCGGAGCCGGTGCAGCTCGGCCCAGACGGTCTGGCGGAGGAGGGGATCCAGCCCGGCCGTGGGCTCGTCGAGGAACAGGATGGCCGGCTCGTGGATGAGCGCGCAGGCGAGCTCGAGGCGGCGCTGCATGCCCCCGGACAGGTTGGCGGCCCGCCGCTTCCGGGCGCCCCACAGGTCGACCAGCTCGAGCACCGCCCGCACCCGGCGTCGGCGGCGCAGGAAGAGCATCCCGAACAGGCTCGCGACGAAGTCGAGGTTCTCGCCGGCGGTCAGGTCCGGATAAAGGCTGAAGAGCTGGGGCATGTAGCCGATGCGGGCCCGGGTGCGATGGCCGAAGTGTCCGGGATCCTCGCCGAGCACGCGAACCAGCCCGGAAGAGGGCCGCAGGCCGCCGGTGAGGATCCGGACCGCGGTCGTCTTGCCCGCCCCGCTCGGGCCGATCATGCCGAGCAGGCTGCCCGCTGGCACCGTCAGGCCGATCCCATCGAGCGCCAGCACGTCCCCGAAGCGGCGCACGAGGCCCTCGATGACGATGGCGGGCGGCGGCGCTCCCGTGGCGGGAGGCTCGGGTCGGTTCAACATCGGCGGATCGGTCCCCGTGCGCGCCTCCCGGACATGCCGATCCGGATGTGCCTCCAGTTGTGAGGGGCAGCACATCCGGATCGAGAAGCCCGCAGCGGGGGTCGCAACCGCCGGGACTTGCGAGATCCGATGGGTCGGGTCCGCATGTCGGGGGTCCCGGACCGGATCCGATCGTCCATCAGCCGCTGTGAACGGTAGGCGGCGGCCCGCGCAGGAACCATCCTCGCGCGCGGTCGGCTCATTGCATCGGGATTGCAGGCGCTCCGGCGGACGGCCGGAACCGAGACTGCAAGGTGTTTGCACGGCCATCGGGCGCACGTCTCTGCCGTTGTCGCGGCTCAGGGGACACCATTGAGGTCGGGTCGACGCCTCGAGTCCAGCACCTACCCAAGGAGCACGACCGTGACAGCAGTCCAGGGCGCCACGCCCCCCCACACGCCGGACGCCAGCGATGTCGTGGAGGGCCCGGTCGGCAGCGCCGCGCTCAAGGACCCGGCCACGTCGGGCCCGATGGGTGCCGATCTCGACGCCCTCCCGCCGATCGACGCGGACGGCGACGCCGCCATCGAGGATGGCTCGACCGTGGGTCCGGCGCCGGACCCCCGCTGACCCATGGCCCGGGAGCGTCGGGAGCGCCCGCAGATCATCGTCGTCCACCAGCACAGCGACCACGGCTGCCTCATCACCGTGATCCTGCTCATCGTGGCCTGGCCGCTCGCCATCGTGTACTGGATCCTGCGCCTGATGGCCTGGGCCGTCGGCACGCTGGTCGACCTGCTGACGGGTGGCCCGTTTCGTCGCCGACGAGGCTAGGCCGGCCGCCGCGGTCCTGGCGGCTGAGCGAGCGGTAGCGGTCGAGTCCGGTCGATCGACGCTCGGCGCCCGGCGTCTCGATCAGGCGGGCTCGCCGCCGACCGCGCCGTCCTGACCC
>DASVIK010000217.1:0-1578 GCA_036382135.1 Candidatus Limnocylindrales bacterium
AGGTCATCGCTCGCACCGATCCTCCGGTTCGCCGATGTCGAGGGGTACGCCCAGGAGGCCGAGGGCGGAGGGCCCGACGGCACCGTCCTCGACGGCTTCGTCCAGGTGGGCGTGGCCAAGGAGGACCAGCCCCACTACCTCAAGGTGCTGGTGCGGCCAGGCGCGGACGGCGGACCGCTCGTCCGGTTCGGCCTCGGCGTGATCGCCGCGCGCACGGGCCGCGGCGCCGATCACCGGCACGACCACGGGGTGATCTCGCCCGTCCGGACCTACGAACACCCGGTCGACCGGGCGCTGCAGGACAACGGCTTCGATCCCATCTCGACCGTCACCCTGCTCATGAAAGAAACCCTCGTCCGGGTCGAGGAGCCGGCCCTCGTGCCGGCTGTCCGATGACCCCCAACAAGGGAGGCGACGTGGCACCGCCGGACCGCAACCGCGAGGCGATGGACGACCTGGACCTGCTCCTCGGCGCCTTGCCCGAGGAGGTCGTCGCGGCCGTCCACGCCCTGCCCGACAGCTCCCAGCTCATCGAGGTGGTCCTCGACCTCGGCCGTCGCCCCGAGGCGCGCTTCCCGAACAGCGAATTCACCCTCCTCGACCGGGAGGTGACCGAGGCCGACATCGCCCACGTCGTCGACCACATCGGGAGCTTCGGGGACGACAACCGGGCGGGCATCGAGCGGACGCTCCATCGCATCTCGGCGATCCGCAACCGCAACGGCAAGGTGGTCGGGCTCACCTGCCGCATCGGCAAGGCGGTCTTCGGGACGATCGAGATCATCGTGGACTTCGTGGAGTCCGGGAAGAGCATCCTCATCATGGGCCGGCCGGGCATCGGCAAGACGACGATGCTCCGAGAGGCCGCGCGCGTGCTGGCCGACGACCTCGGCAAGCGAGTGGTCGTCGTCGACACCTCGAACGAGATCGCCGGCGACGGCGACATCCCCCACCCGGCCATCGGCAAGGCCCGCCGGATGCAGGTCCGGACTCCGTCGCTCCAGCACGAGGTGATGATCGAGGCGGTCGAGAACCACATGCCCCAGGTCATCGTCATCGACGAGATCGGCACCGAGCTCGAGGCGCAGGCCGCCCGCACGATCGCCGAGCGCGGGGTCCAGCTCATCGGCACCGCCCACGGCAACAACCTCGACAACCTCATGCTCAATCCGACGCTGTCCGATCTCATCGGCGGGATCCAGACGGTCACCCTCGGCGACGAGGAGGCCCGCCGCCGCCGTTCGCAGAAGAGCGTCCTCGAGCGCAAGCAGCCGCCGACCTTCGACGCGATCATCGAGATCCAGGACCGCGAGCGGGTGGTCGTCCACGGCGACGTGGCCGAGACGATCGACGCGCTGTTGCGTGGCGAGGCGGTCGCTCCCGAGCTGCGCTGGCGCGACGAGGAGGGCGTGCATCGCTCGCAGGCGCGGCCCCGGCCGTCGCCGCGGGAGCAGCTCGGCGCCGAGCGCTTCGCGGGCCTGGTCGGCAGTGGCCAGCCGTGGCGCATGGAGCCAGGCTGGCGGGGCGAGGGCGCGTACCGCACAAGTGGCTTCGGGGCGGCCGGCGGGACGACCTTTC
>DASVIK010000218.1:0-8098 GCA_036382135.1 Candidatus Limnocylindrales bacterium
CCCCACCGCTCGGAGGTCATGCGCCTCACGGTGGACGTGGGCACGAACGCGGAGATCGTGCTCGGCGACCGCCACCGGCTGCTCGCGGCGTCGAGCCCGACCGGGCCGGCCTTCGAGGGCGCCCAGATCAGCAGCGGCCAACGAGCGGCGCCGGGCGCGATCGAGCGGGTCCGCATCGACCGCACGACGCTCGAGCCCCGGTTCAAGGTCATCGGCTCGCCGCGCTGGTCGGACGAGCCGGGCTTCGAGAGCGTCGAGCGACGGCTCGGCGTCACGGGCATCTGCGGGTCCGGGATCGTCGAGGTCATCGCCGAGATGTTCCTGGCCGGCATCGTCACGACCGATGGGATCGTGGACGGCTCGATGGCCGAGCGCACGCCGCGCGTCGTGCCGGACGGACGGACGTTCTCCTATGTCGTCCACGAGGGCTCGCCACGGATCGTCGTCACCCAGAACGACGTGCGCGCGATCCAGCTCGCCAAGGCCGCCCTGTACGCCGGCGTGCGCCTGCTCATGGACCACCTGGGCATCGAGACTGTCGAGGAGATCCGGCTCGCGGGCGCGTTCGGCAGCCAGATCGACCTCCTCCACGCGATGGTCCTCGGCCTCGTCCCCGATTGCGATCTCGCGCATGCCGGCCCGGCCGGCAATGCCGCCGGGACCGGGGCGCTCATCGCCCTGCTGTCGGGCGCCGCCCGGCGCGAGATCGAGACCGTCGTGCGTCAGGTCGAGAAGATCGAGACCGCCGTCGAGCCGCGCTTCCAGCAGCACTTCGTCGAGGCGATGGCCTTCCCCCACAAGACGGCACCCATGCCCCACCTCGCCCGCGCGATCGAGCTGCCGCTCGGCCGGTCGGTGGCGGGCGGTGCGGTGGCGGGCGGAGACGGCAACGAACGACGCCGGCGACGGGTGGTCGCCGCACAGGCCACGGAGGAACGCTGATGGAATCGCCCCACGGTCGTCGCGCGGGGGGTCGGGCGGGACGAGTCGCGCTGCGGGCGAGCCAGCACGAGCACGTCGAGCGCCTGCCGTACCTGACCCGGACGTTCAAGCCGTTCGAGATCCTCAGTGACGAGGGCCTGGCCATCATCGAGGAGAACGCCGACACGATCCTCCAGGAGGTCGGGCTCGAGTTCCGGGGTGACGGCGACGCGCTGCGGTTGTTCCGGGAAGCGGGGGCCGACGTCCAGGGTGAGCGGGTCCGATTCCCGCGCGGGCTGTGCCGCCAGATCGTCCAGGCCAGTGCACCCGCGACGTTCGTCCAGGAGGCGCGCAACCCGGCCCGGAGCGTCCGGATCGGCGGTCCCTTCACCGTCCTGGCCCCGTCCTACGGCACGCCGTTCGTGCGCGACCTGGATCGCGGGCGCCGCTACGGCACGATCGAGGACTTCCGCAACTTCGTGAAGCTCGCCTACTCCAGCCCGTTCCTCCACCATTCCGGCGGGACGGTCTGCGAACCGGTCGACGTCCCGGTGAACAAGCGCCACCTCGACATGGTTTACAGCCATATGCGCTTCTCGGACAAGCCGTTCATGGGCTCCGTCACCCACCCGGACCGGGCCCGCGACACCGTGGAGATGGCGAAGATCCTCTTCGGCGCCGACGACCTCACCGACCACACGGTGATACTCAGTCTCATCAACGCCAACTCCCCGCTCGTGTGGGACGCGACGATGCTCGGGGCGGCCCGCGTCTATGCCGAGAACAACCAGGCGACGGTCATCACGCCGTTCATCCTGGCGGGCGCGATGGCTCCGGTGACCGCGGCCGGGGTCTGCGCCCAGACCCTCGCCGAGGCCCTCGGCGGGATGGCCTTCACCCAGCTCGTCCGACCCGGAGCGCCGGTCGTCCTCGGCTCGTTCGCGAGCTCGATCTCGATGCAGTCCGGGGCACCGACCTTCGGGACCCCCGAGCCGGCCCTCGTCCTGTACGTGATGGCTGCCCTGGCCCGCCGCCTGGGCGTCCCCTTCCGCTCGGGCGGCAACCTGTGCGCCTCGAAGATCGCCGACGCCCAGGCGGCCTACGAATCGGCGGCCACCTTCAACCCGACGATCCTCGCCGGGGTCAACTTCGTCCTCCATGCCGCCGGCTGGCTCGAGGGCGGGCTGGCCATCGGCTACGAGAAGTTCATCCTCGATGCCGACCAGTGCGGGATGGCCGCCGTGTTCGTCAAGGGCATCGACCTGAGCGAGAACGGCCAGGCCGTGCAGGCGATCCTCGACAACGGGCCCGGCCACCACTTCCTGGGCACGGCCCATACGCTCGCCAACTTCGAGACGGCGTTCTACCGCTCGGAGGTGGCCGATAACAACAGCTTCGAGCAGTGGCAGGAGGACGGCAGCCTGGACGCCGCGGCCCGCGCGAACGGCGTCTGGAAGCGGATGCTCGCCGAGTACGAAGCACCGCCGATCGATCCGGGGATCGACGAGGCGCTCCTGGAGTTCATCGCCCGGCGGAAGGCCTCGGCCCCCGACTCCGAGGTCTGAGCCGGTGCTCTTCCGTCGCCACGCCACGATCGCCGCCGATGCCCGGAAGGCCCTGGCAAGCGTCCTCGAGGCGCCGACGTTCGAGCTCGTCCCGCTGAAGGGCGCCTTCGAGCGCGCCGCGTTCCTGCCACGCGGCGCCACGGTGGCCATCACGGCGTCGCCGGCCAAGGGGATGGACGCGACGCTCGACCTCGCCGAACGGCTGCAGGCGGCCGGCTTCCATCCGGTGCCCCACCTGTCGGCCCGGATGATCCGCGACCGGGCGCACCTCGGCGACCTGCTCGGTCGCTTCGAGGGCATGGCGGTCCGCCGGGTCTTCGTCGTGGGTGGCGATGCCAAGGAGCCGGGCGAGTACCCGGACGGACTGGCGCTCCTGCGCGCGATGGCCGACCTGGGCCATCCGTTCACGGAGCTCGGCATCCCGTGCTATCCCGAGGGCCATGCGTTCATCGCCGACGGCGCCCTGCTCGACGCGCTCCGCGCCAAGGCGCCGTTCGCGAGCTACATGACCACCCAGATGTGCTTCGACCCGGCCGCCATCGCGCGCTGGATCTCGGCGCGCCGGGCCGAGGGCCTGGCGCTGCCGATCCACCTGGGCGTGCCCGGCGTCGCGGAGCCGGGCCGGCTGCTCGCGATCGCGTCGCGGATCGGGGTGGCCGACACGCATCGGTTCCTCGTCAAGAACACCCGGTTCATCGCCCGACTCCTCCGGTCGGGCGGCTTCTACCGGCCGGACGGCCTGCTCCAGGCGCTGGCCCCGGTCATCGCCGACGACGTCGCCGGGATCGTCGGCCTGCACATGTACACGTTCAACGCGATCGAGGAGTTCGAGACATGGCGCCGGCGGTATCTCGAGCGGCTCGGAGCCGCGACTCCCGCCCGATGAGCGCCGCGTGACGACGCCGGAGCGCGCCGCGCTCCTCGATCGGCTCCGGGCGGGGCCGCAGCGCGTCGCCGCCGCCGCGCTCGCCGCCCAGGCTCGCCGTCTCGCGGCCGGGGGCGGCCGCCACGCCGGCTGGTCGGAGCGCGAGATCGTCGATCACCTCATCCGGGTGGAGCGGGATGTCTTCCAGTCCCGCCTCTGGCAGGTCGCCCGCGAGGACGAGCCGCACTGGCAGTGGGTCGAGCCCGGCGCGGAGCCGGGACACGCGGCGCTCGCGACACTGGCCGGCCGGTTCGAACGGGTCCGGGCGAGGACGATCGACCACCTCGCGCGGCTCGACGAGCGGGGCTGGGCACGGTCCGGTGTGCACGCCACCTACGGGCGGCTCGATGTCGCGGCGCTCCTCGGTGTCGCCGTCGAACACGACACGGACCACCTCGCGGAGCTCGCGCGCCGAGCCTGAGGTCGACGCGGGTGGAGGAGGTACGAGCTGATGCCCCGGAGGGCAGCAGCGGCCCGGATCGCGGGCTTCTCTGGGCCCATCTTGTTGCATCTACCACCGGCGGTGATGTTAGGGACGGGGCAAGCCCCATTTCGCGCCATCTACTACGGCGGGTAGTAGGAGGCGCCGGTCGATGCCCCGCAGGGCATCGGCAGCCCGGGCGGCCGGAGATAGCACTACGGGCGGTGATATCTGGCACGTAACGCCGGGCCGGGCTGACGGCCGCGCCCCGTCGACGGCCGAACTCCGCCGATCGCGGACGGGTGCGCAAGGCCGGACCTCAGTGCGAGGTGGTCGCCGGCTGCGAACCGATCCGCTCGATGCCGGCGAAGACGGCTGCGTAGTCGCCGAGTGGAGGGTCGGCCGCCGCTGGAGCCGTCGCGGTCGCCGCGGTCGCCGCGCGGACGAACCGCCCGACCCAGTGCGGCAGGAACGCGTCGCTCGGGAGCGTCCCGGCCGCGATGCCGCTCGACGTGCGTTCGAGCAGTGCCTCGATGTCGGGCCGGAGACCGAGGGCGACACCCCAGACGAGCGCCTGGTCGGGCGTCTCGAGCCAGGCCATCCCGGCCGCCCCGGCCGCGTCATCGAGTGTCGCCGCGGCGCCGAACGTCGCCTTGAGCGTCCGGCGGTAGGCGGCCAGCTGGGCCTTCATGACCGCGCCCTCGCGCGTGCGGGAGGCCATGAACTGGGCGGTGAACCAGGTCGCCAGGCCGCCCGCCGCGACCCCGAGGCCGGCGCCATAGATCGGCCCCAGCCCGACACGATCGATCCCGGCGAGGAGCAATCCGACGAGCACCTCCAGCGCCGCAAGACCGCGCCATTTCCAACGCGAGACGAACGACAGGCCCTGGACCCAGCGCTTGCGGCGAGCATAGTTCTCGAGGAACGTCCCGAACCCGAACGGGGTATGGAAGCCGAGGGCGCGCTCGGGCGTGATGTACAGGGCGGCCACCGCGCCGCCCGCCGCCGGGCCACCCGCCGCCGCGCCGCCCGCGGTCGCGGCTGCCGCAGCGAGCGTCGCCTGGCGCGACGTGGCCCAGGCCTGCATCTCCCCGAGCTGATCGGCCGTCATCGTGCGGCCCGTCGCGGCCTCCACTCGCGCCGCGAACGCCGCGGGGTCGGCGGCGACGGCGGCCGGATCGCGGCTGGCCTCGGCCATCAACTCCATGGCCGCATGCTGCCGCCCGAGCGACTCCCTGAGGTGGTCGGACACGGGCCGGCCGGAACGCTCCATCGCCGCGAGGATCTCCGCCTGCGGATCCGCCGACGATCCACTCATGCCGTCCACGGCACGGAGGGGCGCATCCGCGGCCCCCGCGGCCGCGGCCATCGTCGCGAAGCCCAGGAGGCCGCTCATCGCCTGCATCGCCTCGAGGCCGCGATCCACGTCGTCGAGGCCGGTCTGGCCCTCGATCGCGTAGCCCTTGAGCATGGCCAGGAGCCACGCTTCGCCCTCGGCGACGGGGCGTCGTCGGTTGAGCCGGATCCGGGCGTCGTCGGTCGGTCCGCCGTGGATCTCCACCCCGACGCCGCGACCGACGCCGCCGTCGGCCGTCTCGACCCGGAACGCGATCTCGTCCCGGCTCGCCAGGTCGAGCAGGCCGGCCAGGAAGGCGGTCTGCGGCGGTCCGTTGTCGATGATCGTCGCCGTCGCTGCCGTCATCCCCTCCGGCGGGGCGGCCATCAGGATGGAGGCGTCGTCGAGATAGGAAGGGTCGCGGCCGTGCGCGAGCCAGCGCAGGACGGACCATCCCGCCACGAGCACGAAGGCCACGACCCCGGCGACGACCGCGAGCATGTGTCTCTCCTTGTCCTGAAGTGCCCTGACGGGGCTGGTCCGAGGTCCACAGGATGCCATGTCGGACCGGGCCGGATACGTGACACCCGATGTCAGGTTCCGCTCGCTACCATCGGGTCGTGCCCACTCTCCTACGACCCGTCGGCGCGGCGACCGCGCGGCGCTTCTTCGCCCGACGCCATCTGCTCGCTCCGCCGCGCTCGCTGCCGAGCGGGCCGGAGGGCGTCATGGCGGCCGCCGAGCGCCTCGGCTCGTTCCAGTTCGACCCGCTCGAGGTGGCCGGCCGCAACCACGACCTCGTCCTCCACGCCCGCGTCGCGGACTACACGAGGGCGGTCGGCGACGACGTCCTGTACGGCACGCGCCAGCTCTTCGAGACGTACAACAAGGGCCTCTCGCTCGTGCCCACGGCCGAGCTGCCCTACTACCGGGTCTACTGGGACCGCGAGCAGCGCATGCACGCCGGCACCACCTTCGACGAGCACGCCCCGCTGGTCGAGGAGCTGCTGGAACGGATCCGGAGCGGCGGGCCGCTCTCGTCGACGGACGTCGAGCCACGGGCCGCGATCGAGTGGTACTGGCGACCGACGAACCAGGTACGGGCCGTCCTCGAAGCGCTGGCCCAGGCGGGTGTCCTCGGACTCGCCCGGCGGGAGGGCAACCGGCGGGTCTACGACCTCACGGAGCGCCTCTACCCGGCCGAGCTCCTCGCCCATCGGCCGGCGGAAGAGGACCAGATCCGGCACAAGCTCCTCTCGCGCTACCGGGCGCACGGGATGCTTGGGCGCTCCGGGTCCGCGGAGCTCTGGTACGGGACGGGGATCCCGCCCACGGACGGGACGAAGGACGTCGGTCGGACGCGCCGGCGACTCACCGACGAGATGGCCGAGGACGGCCGCCTCGTACCTGTCGCGGTCGAGGGGCTCAAGGGCGAGCGCTTCGTGCTCGGGTCGGAGGTCCGGCTGCTCGAGGCGGCAGCGGTCGAGGTCGGCGAGGCGTCCGGCGGCCAGGAGGCCGGGCTGGTGTCGGGCTCGGGCCTCGATGGGCTCTCGGGCGTCACGCTCCTGGCGCCGCTCGACCCGTTCGTCTGGGATCGCGACTTCATCCGGCGGCTCCACGGCTTCGACTACGTGTGGGAGGTGTACGTCCCCGAGCGGAAGCGGAAGTGGGGCTACTACGTGCTGCCGATCCTCTTCGGCGACCGGCTCGTCGGCCGCATCGAGCCGCGCATCGACCGGAAGGCGGGCGCGATCCGGGTGCTCGACCTGTGGTGGGAAGCCGGCTTCGACCCGCTGGCTGAGCCGGGCTTCGTGGATGGCCTGGCCGAAGCGCTCCAGGCCCATCGGCGCTTCGCCGGGATGGGCCGTATCGTCCTGCCCCGGACCGCCCGCCACCGCGACCTCGCCCGGGACCTCCGACCCCGCCTCGGTTGATCAACCGCCGCCGGCACGCCCTTCGAGGTGCCGCTTCAGGCGCCGGATGTCGGATCGGCCGCGGCCGGCCACCGTCCTCGCGAGGACGCGGCTCAGGAACCCGTCGATGCGCCGGCCCAGGATCGCCGGGGTCGTGACCGTGAGAGTGAGCTGGGACCCTGCGCCCGCCGGCTCGACCCGCAGGCTCGTACGGACCCGGTAGCCCTCGATGACCTGGAAGGTGACGAGACGAGGCGGATCCCATTCGACGATCTCGGCCACGAAGGCCCATTCCCGGCGGAACAGCCGCCCCGTCTGCCGTCCGCGCCGACCCAGGCCGGTCGCGCGATCATCGAGCCAGCGGGTCTCGTGCACGTGGTCGTGCCACCTCGGGTTGTTCTCGGCGTCGGCGACGAACGCGAACAGGTCCTCGGCCGGACAGTCGATGATCGCGCGGCCCTCCATCCGGGGCACGTCAGCCTCGCATCACGGTCAGGCCGAGGGGCTGCGCCCCGCCTGGGTGACCTGGCGCGACCGGACGATCGCGATGACCACGAGGGGCGCGGCAAGGACGAAGCCGATAACCCACATCCATGACAGCAGGAGCATGGCGGTTCCACCGGCGATCGCGGCACCCACGAGTGCGATCTGGCGACCGGCGTTCGGGTTCTGGCCGATCCGCAGCAGTCCGGTGAGCGCGAGCGCCGACCCCGCGATGATCACGCAGGCCGCGACCGACGCGGTCCACACATCTCCGGGTCGATCCGCGTGGTGGCCCTGGATGTCGACGAGCAGCACGACGGCGAAGGCAAGGCCGAGGGCCGCCCAGACCGCGCCGATCGCGGTCCAGACCTGACGAGAACGAGGTTCACGCATCACGATCTCCTTCCTGGGCGATGGGGCGTTCCCAAGCCGGTGTGCCAGTCGCCAGCCGATGTCGGCCGGGATGCCGAGGACGAGACGCGTCAGCATCTCTGCGTCCACGCTCAAGGGCGCGCGGCCGACCTCGTCAGCCTC
>DASVIK010000219.1:0-2756 GCA_036382135.1 Candidatus Limnocylindrales bacterium
GGGCGCCGGCCATCGCCGAGGCGCCGATCGCGCCGGCGGCGGCCGATCCGCCCGCGAAGCCCGCCGCGCCGGTCGAGCCCGATTCCGCGCCGACGGCCGCGATGGACCGGTCGGCGAGGTAGCTGTCGAGCGCATCGGCCATCGCCGCCGCGGTCGGGAACCGCGCCCCGGGGTCGAGCGCCATGGCGCGCCGCACGATGGCCTCGAGCGCCGGCGGGATCCCGGCGCGGACCTCCGCCATCTCCGGCGGGCGCCCGGCGAGCCGGGCCATGGCGATCGCCGCGGCGCTGTCGCCCTCGAACGGCCGACGGCCGGTGAGCATCTCGTACAGGACGATGCCCAGGGCATAGATATCCGACGCTGCGGTCGTCTGCTCGCCGCGCGCCTGTTCCGGGCTGAAGTAGTGGACCGAGCCGAGGGTCGTCCCCGGCAGCGTCATCTGCGCCTCCGCGATGGCGCGGGCGATCCCGAAGTCGGCGACCTTCACCCGGCCGTCGCTCGAGAGCATGACGTTGCCGGGCTTCACGTCGCGGTGGACGATCCCGCGGGCGTGGGCGGCCGACAGGGCACGGGCGACCTCGGCGGCGATCCGGGCGGCCTGGCGGGGAGCGAGCGGACCGTTCCGGCGCAGGATCGAGGCCAGGTCCTCACCGTCGATGAGCTCCATGACGATGAACGGCCCGTGCTCGTCCTGGCCGAAGTCGTAGACGGCGACCACGTTCGGGTGGTTCAGCGACGCGGCCGACAGCGCCTCCTGGCGGAACCGGGTGCCGAAGTCGGGATCGCGACCGTACTCGGGGCGGAGGATCTTGACCGCGACGTCGCGGTCGAGCTGGGCGTCGTGGGCGCGGTAGATGGTGGCCATGCCACCCTGGCCCAGGAGCTCCATGAGCCGATACCGCCCGCCGAGGACGCTGCCGATCTCCGCCAAATCGCTGTCTCCTGTCGTCTCGGGCACCCCCACGGGCGCCCGCATCGTACCGTACCGCCCGCCCCGGGCAGCGTTCACCGGCCTCGAGCGAGACCGGCCCCGGCTGATATGGCCGGCCGGGGTTCAGACGGTCCGCGACGTCCCTGCCGTGACGGTGCGGACTGCGGCAAGGGCGCCGGACGCGCCGGCCTGACGTTCCCCGAGCGCGATCCTCGCCACGCGAGGCGCGGTGATCGGGCATCTGGCGGCATGACCGGCCGATCCGGTCTGCGCCCTCGCGCTAGAGCTCGAGGCCCTGGAGGTACTCGCGGAATTCGCGGCCGAGCTCGGGGCGGGCCAGGGCCAGCTCCACGGACGCCTTGAGCCAGCCCATCGTCGTACCGGCGTCGTAGCGGGTGCCCTCGAACTCGTAGGCGTAGACCTGCTGCTCGACCATGAGCGCCTCGATCGCATCGGTCAGCTGGATCTCGCCGCCGGCGCCCCGCTGAGTCTGCTCGAGCTTCTCGAAGATCTTGGGCGTGAGGACGTAGCGGCCGATGATGGCCAGGTTCGACGGCGCCTCGCCCGGCGGCGGCTTCTCGACGAGGCCGGTGACCCGGTGGAGCCGTCCGTGGTCGAATTCGTCGCCGGCGGGCTCGGAGCGGATGACGCCGTACCGGTCGGTCTGGTCGGCGGGCACCTCCATGACCGCGACGACCGACGAGTGGGTCTGGGTGTACGCGTGCATGAGCTGCCCGATGCACGGCCGCTCGCTGACGACGACGTCGTCGGAAAGGATGACGGCGAACGGCTCGTGGCCGATGAGTTCCTTGGCCATGAGCACCGCGTGTCCGAGCCCGAGCTGCTCCTTCTGGCGCACGTAGGCGACCTGGGCGAGGTCGCTGATGTGCCGGATCTTGCGCAGCATCTCCACGTCGCCGCGCTCCTCGAGCAGGTGCTCCAGCTCGTAGGAGAGGTCGAAGTGGTCCTCGATGGCCCGTTTCTGGCTCGAGGTGACGATGATGACCTGCTCGATGCCCGCCGCGACGGCTTCTTCGACGGCGTACTGGATGACCGGCTTGTCGACCAGGGGCAGCATCTCTTTCGGCTGCGCCTTGGTCGCAGGCAGGAAACGGGTCCCCCAGCCGGCGGCCGGAAAGACGGCTTTACGGATGCGCATCGAACCTCGGAAGGCGTGGAGTCTCGGGGTGCGGCCAGTATACGCGCGGCCTCTTGGCCGGCCGCGTCCGGCCCCTCGGTGACGGTGGGTCAGCGCCCTGCGGGCGGATCCCGATCGACCGGCCCAAGGGAGTCTCCCCGGTCTCCCCTGTCGCCCCGGTCGTCGCGGCTCCCTCCCGCCGCCGCGGCCTGCATCTCCGGCGTGAGCCGAGCGCGTTCGCTGCGCGCGCCGGCGAGGCGGATCGCAGTGAACGGGACCCGGATCTCGCGGAAGGCCTCGATCGACACGAGGAATCCGACGAGGAGGAGGAGGACCGCGACGAGCTTGCCGGCCTGGAAGAGCTCGGTGGAGCCGAACCGGTTCAGGGAGTCGGTGCTGCTCGCGACGATCGCGCCGGCGGCGATGAGGATCGTGGCCGGGACACGGGAATGCAGGCGGCCGTGGACGAGCGCGTCGAGCGTCCCGGGTACGGACGCCACGAAGTTGACGACGATCGCGACCGGCGCGATGAGCAAGTTGAACAGGAATTCGTCGCCCTTCTGGCCGGGATCGAGGGAGTAGGGCAGCACGCGCCGCTTGGGCATGAACACGTAAGCCGAATAGAGGGCGCCGAGGATGAGCGAGAGCCCGCCCGTGATGTTCAGGAACGGCGTGAGCAGCCGGATC
>DASVIK010000220.1:0-1554 GCA_036382135.1 Candidatus Limnocylindrales bacterium
AACTACGTCGTCATGAACGACACGGCCAATGTCACCCTCCACATCGGTGCCTCGCCGGTCATGGCCCACGCGATCGGCGAGGTCCGCGAGATGGTCCGCCACGCCGGCGCCCTCGTGCTCAACATCGGGACGCTGGAGCCGGCCTGGATCGAGGCGATGCTCGCCGCGGGCAGCGAAGCGAACGAGCGCGGCGTGCCGGTGGTGCTGGACCCGGTGGGGGTCGGCGCGACCACGCTGCGGACCGACGCCGTGGAGGCGATCCTCGCCGCGGTCCGCGTCGACGTGGTCCGCGGGAATGCCGCCGAGCTGTCGGCCATCGCCGGGCTTGCCGCCGAGATTCGGGGCGTCGACTCCATCTCCGCGGACGCGCCAGATGTGGCGGCCCGGATCGTTGCCCGGCGGACGGGCGGCGCCGCGGTTGCCAGCGGCGTGATCGATCATGTCGCCGATGGGACGCGCGCCGCCCGGGTCGAGAACGGCCACCCGCTGATGGGCGCGATCACGGGGTCGGGCTGCATGGCGACCGCGCTCGTGGGCGCCTTCCGGGCCGTTCAGGCCGACCCGTTCCTGGCCGCCACGGCCGCGATGATCGCGTTCGGGATCGCCGGCGAGATCGCGGCGGAGCGAAGCGCCGGTCCCGGCACGTTCCGCCAGCAGCTCATGGACGCGGTCTACGGCCTGGACGGCGACGTGATCCGTGCCCGGGCGCGGGCGACGATCACACCGGTGACACTGGCGTGACCGGGCTCGGCGACCCTCGCGTGCAGCACCGGGAACGGCTTCGGGCCGCCGGCGTCTACCTCGTGACCGAGGAGGGGCTCAGCGGTGGGCGGACGTCCGTGGAGATCGCCGCGGCGGCCATCACGGCCGGGATCGGGATCGTCCAGGTACGCGAGAAGCTGGGGACCGCGCGGCGCGCCCTCCAGATCGCGGTGGCGCTCCGCAGCACCACGCGCGAGCATGGAGCGCTCCTCCTCGTCAACGATCGGCTCGACCTTGCCCTGGCGGCCGACGCGGACGGGGTCCACCTCGGCCAGGATGACGTCCCGGTCGCGACTGCCCGCGCGATCCTCGGGCCCGGCGCCCTGATCGGGCTCTCGATCACCGATCCCGCACAGCTCGAGATGCCTGACGTGTGCGACGCCGACTACCTCGGGGTGGGCGCGGTCTTCCCGACCGACTCGAAGGCGGATGCGCGGTACACGGGCCTCGAGCTCCTTGCCGCGGCTCGTGCGGCGGTGGACCTGCCCATCGTCGCGATCGGCGGGATCACCCCGGAGAACGCGACCGCGGCCGTCCAGGCCGGTGCGGACGTGGTGGCGGTGATCGGCGCGATCGCCGGCGCTGCCGATCCTGCATCCGCGGCGCGGCACCTGCTCGAGGTCGTCGCGATCGCCCGGCGGGCGCGGCCCGACGCAGCCGGGGCGCGGCGGTGACCGAAGGTCCGGGCGAGTTCGCGCTGATCGCCGAGCTCGCCGCCTTGTTCGGGACGCCGCCCGATGGTCTCGGGATCGGCGACGACGCGGCCACGTGGCCGGCGGCCACCGGCACCAT
>DASVIK010000221.1:0-4631 GCA_036382135.1 Candidatus Limnocylindrales bacterium
GCGCCGGCAAGACGACCGCCGTGAAGCTGCTCCTCGGCCTGGCCCGGCCGACGTCGGGCGCGGGCACGGTCCTGGGCGCCCCGCTTGGCGACCGGGCGACGCGGCGGCGGATCGGCTATCTCCCCGAGCTCTTCCGCTACCAGGCCTGGCTCACGGCGCGCGACGTCCTGGGCCTCCATGCCTCGCTGGCCGGCCTGCCGTCGGCTCGACGCGGGGCCGCCATCGACGACGCGCTGGGGGTCGTCGGGCTGAGTGATCGCGCCACCGACCGGGTCGGGACGTTCTCGAAGGGCATGCAGCAGCGCCTCGGGCTCGGCGTGGCGCTGCTCGGCCAACCGGACCTGGTGTTCCTCGACGAGCCGACATCCGCCCTCGATCCGATCGGCCGGCAGGATGTCCGCGCGGTCATCCGCGAGCTGCGCGACCGGGGCACGGCCGTCTTCCTCAACTCGCACCTCCTGACCGAGGTCGAGCGGGTCTGCGACGAGGTCGCGATCGTGGATCACGGGCGGGTCGTCGCCGCCGGGACCCTCGATGAGATCCTCGGCGCGTCCACCGTGCGTGTCCGGGTCACCGACCTCGGCGCCGATGGGCGCGCGGCCCTCGAGGCATTCGGGACCCTGTCCGACGATCCGCCGTGGCTCGTGGTCCGCGGCTGCCAGCCGGAGCGGGTCCCCGACCTCATCGCCGCGATCGTGGCTGCAGGCGGTCGCATCCACGCGGTCGACGCCGGTCGCGAAACGCTCGAGGAACGGTTCCTCGAACTGCTCGGCCATCCCGCCGACGCGGAGGCGACGTCGTGACGAGCCTCGCGAACGTCCTCGTCATCGCCCGGCTCACGCTCCTCGAGGCGCTCCGGCGGCGCATCCTGCGTGCGCTGATCGTGCTCACGGTCGTCATCGTCGCGCTCACCGCCTGGGGGTTCAGCGCGCTCGTCGACAACGCACGGCATGGCGTCCGTCCCGCGCCCGAAATCGAGATCCTGGCCGCAACGAGCCAGTTGCTCATCCTCGTCGCGTTCATGTTCAGCTTCGTCCTCGTCATGACCGCGGCCTTCCTCGGCTCGCCGGCGATCTCGGCGGACCTCGAGTCGGGCGTCCTGCTCGCCGTCGCGGCGCGACCGATCCGGCGGGCCGAGATCCTCGTCGGCAAATGGCTCGGGCTGTGCGCGATCGTGGGCGGGTATGCCGTCATCGCCGGCCTTCTCGAGATCTACGTCGTGAACCTGGCGTCCGGCTATGCCCCGCCCGATCCGCTCATCGCCACGCTCTACCTGGCCGCCCAGGCGACCGTCCTGCTGACCGTGTCGGTCCTGCTCAGCACGCGCCTGCCGCCGATCGCCGGAGGGGCGGTCGCGGTCGTCCTGTTCGGCCTCTCGTGGATCGCCGGCATCCTCGTGAACGTCGCCGGGTTCCTCCAGCTCGACGCGCTCGCCCGGTCGCTCGAGACCGCTCGGTACCTGCTCCCGCTCGACGGCCTGTGGCGCGGCACGGAGTTCGCGCTCGAGCCGCAGGCGGTCCTGCTGCTGGTCTCGGCCGGCGGCGATTCGCGAGCCGCACGGATCGTCGCCAACAGCCCGTTCTATGCCGCCAGCGGTCCGCCGCCCACGTTCGTGCTGTATGTCGGGCTGTGGACCGTGGTCGTCCTGTCGCTGGCCATCGTCTCGTTCCGCCGGCGCGAGATCTGAGGCTCAGCCCGGGCCCCGGTAGCGGAAGCACGTGGGCAGGTGGTCGTCGACGAGTCCGACGCTCTGCATGAACGCGTAGACGATCGTCGGGCCGACGAACCGGAAGCCGCGACCGCGCAGGTCCTTCGAGAGGGCGTCGGCGGCCGGCGTCGAGGCCGGGATGTCGCCGCTCGTGGCTGTCCGCGGCAGACGTGCGATGTGGACCGGCAGGCGCGTCGCGAGGTACGCGTCGAATGACCCGAAGGCCGCCTGGAGCGCCCGGCACGCTCGCGCGTTCCCGACCGTGGCGTCGATCTTGGCGCCGTTCCGGACGATGCCCGCGTCGGCCATGAGCCGGGCCCGGTCGGCCGGCCTGAATGCCGCGACGACCGCGGGATCGAACCCGCGGAAGGCCGCCCGGAACGCGTCGCGCTTGTTGAGGATGGTCGACCACGACAGGCCCGCCTGGAACGACTCGAGGGCGAGCCGTTCGAACAGCTCGACGTCGTCGTGGACGGCCGTCCCCCACTCATCGTCGTGGTAGGCGATCATCCGCCGGTCCGGCCGTGCCCCGTCGGCGCCGGCCCAGGCGCAGCGTGGCCGCGGGTCGACCGGCGCGGCGGAAGATCCGACGGGGTTGGCCGGAGTCGCCGATGGAGCCGAGGTCACGGGCGAACTCTCCGCTGGGTCTCGCGCTCGCGAGCCGGACCGCCGCACGGGATCGGCGCGACGTCGCCGAGCGTGCTCCAGATATTGAGTCCGCCGCAGGAGTGTACGTGTTGAACGCCGCGTGGAACACCTCCCCGGATCCGGTATTCGTGCCGGCCGAGCCGACAGGGGCCACGACACGACCCTGCCACGGCTCGGCTACCCTGCGCCGATGAGCCCGTCGGAGCCCCGGTCCGTCCGCGTCTATCTCGGACACGGCGCCTCCGGGGATGCGTCGTCGATGGCGCCGTTCGTGGCCGGTCTGCGTGCGCGCGGCGTCGACGCGGTGGCGATCGACCTCCCCAGGCGCAAGGCTGAGGACGCGGTCCCGGCCCTGCTGGCGATCGCTCCGCCGGGGCCCTGGACGGTCGTGGGCGGCCATTCCTACGGGGGCCGGGTGGCCAGCCTCGCCGCGGCCGGCGCGACGTATCGGGGCCTGGTCTGCTTCTCCTACCCGCTCCATCGGCCGGGTGGGCCTGAGGGCGCGGCGGCCCGGATCGCGCATTGGCCGTCGATCGCGTGCCCGGCCCTGCTCCTCTCCGGCGAATCGGACCCGTTCGCCCGGATCGATCTCCTGCGCGCGGCCATGCCGGCGCTCGCCCGGGGCGAGCTCGTCACGTGGCCGCGGCTCGGGCACACGCTCAAGCCCGTGCTGGACGACGCCCTCGACCGGGCGGCCGCGTTCATCCTCGGCCTGCCCGATCCCGCGACCGGGTAGGCGGGCCCGACCGCCGGGTCGGAGGCGGGCCGTCGACCGTCAGCGGGTCGCGATCACCTCGATCTCGACCCGGTAGTCGGCCGCGAGGCGCGTGACGCCCACCGTGGCGCGGGTCGGCGGCTCGGTCGGGAAGTAGCGCCGGTATACCCCGTTCATCGCCCCGAACTCGTCGAAGTCGCGCAGGTAGACCGTGGCCTTGACGACGTCCCGGAGACCTAGCCCGACGGCGCCGAGGAGGCGAGCGACGTTGTCGAGCATCGCCGCGGTCTCGGCCTCGATGCCGCCCGGGACGGGCCCATCGCTGCCGGGCGCGTCACCGACCTGGCCGGCGAGGAAGACGAGGCCGTTCGCCTCGATGACCTTGCTGAACGGCAGGGAGCTCGCTTCGACCCCAGGCAGGGCCGGGACGGTCTTGGGCATGGTGTCCTCCTCTGGGCTGGGGTCGCGGCGGGCACGGCGGGCGGGCCATCGTGGCGGATCGAGCATAGCCATCGCCGCTGGACTAGCCTCTGTCGGTGAGCGTCATCGTGACCGAGGGCCTGACCAAGGACTACGGCCGCTCCGTGCGGGCCCTCGTCGATCTGTCGATCGAGATCCGGCCGGGCGAGATCTTCGGCTTCCTCGGCCCCAATGGGGCGGGCAAGACGACGGCGATCCGACTCCTCCTCGGGTTCCTGCATCCCTCGGCCGGACAGGCGACCGTCCTGGGGCTCGACGCGGGGCGCGACTCGGTGGCGATCCGGCGACGGGTGGGCTACCTGCCGGGCGGGATCGCGCTCTACGACACCCTGACCGGGCTGGCCCTCCTCGACTACCTCGCCGACCTGTACGGCCGGCCGGCAACCCGGCGAGCCGAGCTCGTCGAGCGCCTCGAATTGTCACCCGAGACCCTGCGCCGTCCGCTCCGCGACTACTCCCGCGGCATGCGCCAGAAGATCGGCATCGTCCAGGCGCTCCAGCACGATCCGGAGCTGGCGATCCTCGATGAGCCGACCGAGGGACTCGATCCGCTCATGCAGCGGGCCTTCTACGACATCCTGGACGACCTTCGCGCGGCCGGCCGGACGATCTTCCTGAGCTCGCACGTCCTCGCCGAGGTCGAGCGCGTGTGCGACCGGGTGGCCATCGTCCGGCAGGGTCGCCTCGTCGCGCTCGAGGACGTGGCGGCGCTGCTCGCGCGACGGCGGCGCCACGTCGAGCTCCGCGTGCGGGGTGGCGCCCCGACGCTCGCCGGGGTCGCCGGGGTCACGGGCGTCGTCATCCGCGACGGATTGCTGACCTGCGATCTCGAGGGCGATGTCAGCCCGTTCCTCGCGGCGCTCGCGGGGGCCGATGTCGCCGACCTCACGATCGAACCCGCCCACCTCGAGGAGGCGTTCCTGGAGCTCTACGCGGAGGCGCCCGCGAGCGGCAGCGCCCGGGCCGGGGACGCGCGCCCGCCGGCCGTGCCGGCCCGGGAGCCCGACCGGTGAACCGGTCCCTCCTCCTGCGCACGTGGCGGGCGCAGCGGACGAAGCTCTTCGCCGTGGCCCTGGCGCT
>DASVIK010000222.1:0-1652 GCA_036382135.1 Candidatus Limnocylindrales bacterium
CGAGATGAACGAGTCGGGGCCGTCCTCGACGAGGAATCCGTCGATCAACTCCGTGCGGATCTTGCCCCCGAGGCGGTCGGAGGCCTCGTACAGGTCCACCGGGATCCCCGCGCTGGCCAGCTCCCAGGCCGCCGCGAGCCCCGTGATGCCGCCCCCGGCGACGACGACCGCCATGTCGCTGGGAAGCCTCAGGCCCGGCCCGGCACGAACGGGCAGAGCGGATCGGCTTCCAGGTAGTCCCCGGTCCAGGCGAATGCACGGGCCCGCGAGCCGCCGCAGCGATCCACGTGCTGGCACGCGCCGCAACGGCCCTTGTACCGGCTCGTGTCGCGCAGCGCCGTGAAGACCGGGTGCCCGCGGTAGAGCTCCACGATGTCGTCCGTGCGGACGTTGCCCACCGCGAGGGGCAGGAAGCCCGACGGGAAGACGTTGCCGTCGTGGGAGATGAACATGATCCCATTGCCGTCGCGGATCCCGAAGCCCCGGCCGACGGACGTGCGGACGATCTCCTCGTCGGTCAGGCCGTCCTGCTCCATCCGGCGCGTCGCAACCCGCCGGTAATGGGTCGCCTCGGTCGTCTTGACCTGGAACGGGGCGACCTTCGAGAGGTCGTAGAGCCAGCCGAAGAGCTTCTCGCTCTGGGCCGGTGTGATCTCCTGCAGGACTGCTCCCCGCCCGACCGAGATCAGGAAGAAGAGGCTCCAGCGGAGGATCCCCATCCGTCCCACGACCTCGTAGATCGCGGGAAGATCGTCGAGCGTCGTGTCGGTGACGAGCGTGTTGACCTGGATCGGGAGGCCCACCTCGTGGGCCCATTCGGCCGCCCGCATCGTCATCGCGAACGTCCCGGGTACGCCCCGCAGGCCGTCGTGGAGCTCCGGCGAGGAGCCGTCCAGGCTCAGGGAGATCGTCTGGATGCCGGCCGCCTTCAGCGACGCGAGGCGATCCTTCGTCAGGTCCGGCGTGACGGCCGGCGCGAGCGAGGCGCCGATCCCGAGCTCGGTGGCGCCCGCGACGAGCGTCTCGAGGTCGGGGCGACGGAGCGGATCGCCGCCCGTGAAGACGACGTGCGGGAGCGGGTCGCCGAAGCCGAGGACGCGATCGAGGAGCCCGAACCCCTCCTGCGTGGTGAGCTCGAGGGGGCTGCGCTCGGGCACCGCGGTCGCGCGGCAATGCCGGCAGGCGAGGCCGCAGGCGAGCGTCGTCTCCCAGTAGACGAGCATCGGCGCGCGGTCGTAGACGAGGCCCCGGGGCTTGACGGCACCGACGCCGGGGAGGGCGCCGGGGTGCCCACCCGGGTGACCGCCGGCATGCCCGCCGGGGTGGGTCACCGGCCGGGCCGGGGCCTGGGCAGCGTTCTCGACGTCGATCATGGTGGGTTCCTCCCGTGTCGGGTCAGGCGATCGGGGTCGGCGCGGCTCTACGGGCGGCGGCAGTGGCGGGGTCGGCGGTGAGGGCGGGCGCCGCCCGAGGGGCGGGCGCGGCCCCGGGCACCGGAGTGGCCAGGGCCGCGCCCGCGATGTCGGCCAGACCCGCGATGAAGACCGGGTCGGTGTTGAGGGACCGGGCCCGCTCGATGTGGACGCCGACCGATCGGGCAACGGCCTGGGCCTCGATGTCGATGTCGTAGAGCACCTCGAGGTGATCAGCGA
>DASVIK010000223.1:0-1873 GCA_036382135.1 Candidatus Limnocylindrales bacterium
GGTCGTCTCGCGCACGACGGTGGTGGGCTCGATCATGGCTCGATCTCCGAGGTGGCCGGCCGGCGCCACTCGGGGAGCCGAGTGTGCTGCGGCGCTACTTCGCCGTCATGACCGCCCGTCATGGAGGCCCCGGCGAGTCACTCCCGAAACCGATGGAAGGTCGCCCGTCGCCGTCGCGAACTGCGTCGCCGCCGTACTCCGCCGGCAGCGACGCGAAGGGCCAATGATCAATCCGGTTCCAGGCTCGGCACAACGAGCCACCCTTCCGCGCGACCCATGTAGATCAACTGCTCGGTGGTGAGGCCAGATCGCGCTCGCAGGTCCGCGAGATGCCGCTTGGCGGTGCTGGGCCGGATGCCAACCCGCGACGCGGCCTCGGATACAGATCCGCCGGCCTCGACGAAGGCGGCGAGGACGTCAACCTGGCGGGCCGTTCGAGGCCGCGGCGAGAGAGCGCCGCGCAGGTATCCGTCCCTCATGCGCTTCGTGCCCTCGCCGGGAAGGATTCCCTCGGCGTCCGGTTGATCATCACGAAGCGCAGGGATTGCTGAGTTAAGGAGGTGCTAGCCCGCTTGGGCCTCCGACCTTTCGCCGACGACCCACTGCCTACAAGGCAGAATGTCGGGGAACCCAATCGTCGCTCCAGCGCAGGTCGCGGCGGGCTCCTCCCGCGAGCACGAGCTCGCTCGGTGACGGCCGGATGTTGGCACCCGGCAAGCCGGAATGGGCGGGCAGCGCGCTCGCCTGCGCCGCACCCGTCAGGGTCCAGGAGGCGGGGCAGCCCTCAGGAGAACCGCTCGAAGCGCACCATCTCCGCGAGGGGTCGCCGGGCGGCGCCCGGAGCGGACTTGGGCCGCGACGCTTCCTCGGTCGGGTAGCCCAGCGAGACGAGGGTCCGGACCCGCCGACCCTCCGGGACGCCGAGGAGCGCGCCGACCGCGGCCGCCCCGCCCGACATGATCCAGCCGATGGCCGAGGCCAGGCCAAGGGCCGTGGCCGCGACCAGGATCCGTTCGGTGACCCGCCCTTCGTCGAACGTCTCGATCTCGGGCATGCCGCCGTCCATGACGATGACGATCGCGGCGGCCGCCCCGGCGACGTGACCGACGTTGGGCGACGCCGCCGCGATCGCGCCGAGCGTCGCCGGCTCGCGCACGACGATGAACGTCCAGGGCTGGCGGTTCGAGCCGCTGCCCGTCCAGCGTGCGACCTCGAGGATCTCCGTGAGGAGCGCGTCGGGAACGGGATCGGGGCGGAAGGAGCGCACGGAGCGCACCCGCCGCATCGTGCGCAGGAGCGGGCGGCCCGGTTCTGGGTCGGTCATGGACGACATCCTCCTCAGCTCCCCCACGAGTCCGAGGACCCGACGCGGTCGATCTCGATCATGAAGACCTCCCGAGGGCTGCGCCGCTGATAGAGCTGCCCCGCGTACTTCTGCGACATGCGGTCGATCCAGGCGAGATCCTCGTCGGGCCGGATGGCGACGACCCGGCCGCTCACCGACAGCCAGTGCCATGGGTTCTTCGTGCTCACGATCGACACCGCTACCTGCGGACGACGGCGAACGGCCTGCCCCTTCCGCGAGCCGACGGGCGAGCTGACGCTGAGATTCGTGCCGTCGAAGTCGACCCACATCGGGAAGGTCACGATCTGACCCGCGTCATTGAGATAGGAGACGTGGGCCACTGCCGGCTCGTCGAACAGATCGCGCATGGCTTCGGGGACGGAAGCGGTCAACGGGTCTCCTGGGGGAACAGACTGGTTGCTGCTGAAGATACTAGCCGCCTTCGAGCGCCCTCCGTTCTGAGCCCGGCTGGACGGTCGTCATCCGATCCTCAGAAGCACGATCCGACGCCCCGATGCGTCGTGGCAC
>DASVIK010000224.1:0-2456 GCA_036382135.1 Candidatus Limnocylindrales bacterium
CGCCCAGGCGTGAACGCAGACGTCGATGCCGCGGCCGTGACGGGTCGCGTTCGAGAGTGACTCCTGCAGGGCGCGAAACAGGCTGATCTTGATGGCCAGCGGCGCGTCGGCGGGGAGCGCACCTGTCTCCACCGCCGCCGAAACGCCGCTCCGACGCGCATGATCGCGGACCGCGCGCTCGATCGCCTCGGTGACCGTCAGCTGGGCCAGCTCCGGAAGCCGGAGGTCCGCGGCGATCTCCCTGAGCTCGGCGAGGGCATCGGTGATGGCCGCCCGTGCCGCTTTGAGCTTGCCGTTTGCGAGCGGCACACCGGCAGTCGCGCTCACCGGGCTCGTGGCGGCGACCGGGGTCGCCGCCTCCCGTGGGCTCGCCGCCTCAGCCGCAACCACCCCGTGCGCCGGGCCTGCCCTGTCGGCCGCCACGCCATTGGCACCCGCGCTGCCAGCGGCTTCCGCCTCGATGTCCTCGAACTGCAGGAGGGCGAGGGCGAGCGCCTGGCCCGGCCCGTCGTGTAGGTCCGCGCTGATCCGGCGGCGCTCGCGGGCGTAGATCGCCACCCCCTCCGCGCCTGCATGGCGGATGCGCAGGTTCAGGTCCTCCACCTGGGCGAGCAGCCCCGACAGCTCTCCGACCTGGTCGCGAAGCCGCGTCTCCTGGCGCGCGATCGTCCGGCTCGTCCGGAGGACCATGGCGGCGACCACCACGAACGATGCCACCGCCGCGAACAGGACGAGCGCCCAGGATCGGATTCGCGCGTTGAAGACCTCGGCGTCGATCTCGTCCGGAAGCTGGTAGAACTCGGCGACGGCGAGGACCTCGCCCGACCCGTTCTGCAGGATCGGCACGTACATCTCCACGAGGCGGCTGTAGCGCTGGCGCTCGAACACGTTCTCGGGATCCGAGAGGTCGCTGATGTCGACCGTGACGGCGCCCTCGAACGATCGGGCGCGGCTGCCGATCAGGGGGAACCGCTGCCCGACGAGCTGGGCGATCGGGCTGTACACGACCGTGCCGTCGCGCGACCAGATACGGAAGCCGACGAGTCGCTGTCCGAGCTCCGTCCCGGCCAGCACGCGGGCGAGGGCGGCCTGCTCGCCGGAATCGAGCGTCGGTTGGGTTGTGAGGGATTGGACCTCGGGAGCCACGAAGCTGTGGATGTAGACGGCCGTGACCGCGGCCGTCCGGTTCAGGACGCCATCCTCGATCTGCTGGCCGACCCAGAAGCCGATCGCGACCGTCGCGACGGTCAGCATGATCCCGTAGGTCAGCAGGAAGCGGCGGGCGAGCGACGGCGACGAGCCGTTGCCCGAGAGCGCCTCCCATGGGCGGCTGCGCCGCCGTCCTGGCGGGAGGCGGTCGTGTTCCACCGGCATTCCTCGACCTGATGGGCTATCCGTCGCGCGATTGTACGGACGTCCCCCGCGGGCGGATAGGGGCCCCTGGCTCGCGGCCGCGTGCGACGAAGGTCTGACCGGCGCCCGATCTAGGGTCGGACCCAGATCGCGACCTCTGCTCGTAGGCGCGCCGGCGGCCGGGGCTCATCCTCGCGCGGGCTTGCTCCCAGCTCGAATACGCAATCCCCAGACCCCGTCACCGGGGGAATCGAGGGAGGCCGGCTCGCCCCCAGCCGGCCTCCCTCGAGCTTTGCCGCCCGCCGATCGCGGTGGGCATCCGGACTTCGCCTGCGCCCCCGATCAAGGTGGTCGCGCCCGAGGATCCCAGGATCGCAGCCGGTCCGGCAGGGCGCGGAGCCTGGACGTGATCAGACCAAGGTCTGATCCGGATTGGGCCTTTGGTCCGACGCTGCGAGCGACCTTGGCTCGTAGTCGCCACCGGGTCGCGCCGGTCATCCTTGTGCCAGCCGATCGTCCTCGCCAACCGGGCGCGGACGCCTCGGACGGTCCCTCCAAGCGCCCCGGACGGTGCCCTCGGGCGCCGCGACCGGTGCCCTCGGGCCCGTGCCCCGATCGATATCAACCCCCGCCCCCCGGGGAAATCGAGGGAGGCTGGCCAGCCCCCGGCCAGCCTCCCTCAACTCTTTTCCGCCGCCGGACGCGGCGGCCCGGTCACATCGCCTCGAACGTCTCGCAGACCTCGATCGTGGCGCCGCCCGAGAGCACGGGACAGCCCTTCGCAAGGGCGATCGCCGCGTCCAGGCTGTCCGCGCTGATGACGCTGTAGCCGCTCAGCGAGCTGTGCCCGTCGCCGGCCAGGGAGCCGTCTGCATTGATGGTCTTCGCCTTGCCGATCGGGTTTCCGGGGTCCGCGACCGCCGCGCCGAGCTGGCCGAACCACGCGCCCCAGGCGGCCATCACCTTGGCGCCCTCTTCCGGGCTATCGGGCATGCCGCCGCCGCGGTATGCAAGCAGGTACTTCGCCATCGTCAGGCTCCTCTCCGAGGGGATGACATGGAGCAGCGGCTGCTGCCCTCGTGATGGCGACGAACCGGGTCAGG
>DASVIK010000225.1:0-5607 GCA_036382135.1 Candidatus Limnocylindrales bacterium
GGCCAGACGATCGGCCAGCTGCTCGCGTTGGGTCCGGCCGAGGACGCGACCGCCGCCGCGGGCCAGGCCGCTGCCGGGATCGCTCCGAGCCTCCCCGCCGTCGAGGCCGTGGCCGTCGGAGCCGCGGGTACTGCCGCCCAGGCCGGTCCCGCCGCACCAGAGCCTCCAGCCACGACCTTGACCGGGCTTGCCGGGTTGCTCGCAGCATCCGCCCCGTCCGGCACAGCGGAGGCCGCCCAGGACGTGGCCGGCGGGCCGTTGGCCGCCCTCATCGCGAATCTCGCGGCCCCGGGCGGATCCGGCCCAGCCGGCAGCCAGGGGCCTGCCGAGAGCGTCGCGGACCTGGCGGGCGGATCGGCGCTGCCCGCGGCGGAGACCGGATCTCCCGCGGCGATGGCCCGCGGGGCAGGGGAGGAGCTCGAGCGCACATCCGGCGCCGAGGCCATCGGGCAGCAGGCCGTCTCCGGCCTGGCCTCCGCGGGCCTGCCGATCGGGATCTTCGGCCCACTGGCGGGCCAGGATGTCGCCGGCGCTCAAGGGGAACGCGTGGCTGGTCCCCCAGCGGGCGCCCACGTGCCGGGCACGGGCCTCGATCGCGCAGCACCTGGCGACGGCGATATCGGCGATGACGAGGCGCTGCCCGCCGGCCGGGACCAGCGGCGTCGCCACCAGGAACGTGAGTTCGTCCGCGCGGTCCAGCGCCGGATGCTCGAAGAACGTGAGCGTATGGGCGGTTTGGGAGGTCTCATCCGATGATCCCGCAGCGAGCCCAGATCAAGCCCCTCGATGGCACCCTGCAGCCCGTCAATGTCATGTTCAACCCGGACCAGATCACCTACACGAAGCGCAACAAGTGGAACATCCACCACACGACCGGCCAGGTCCTGCCCGCCGTGTCCTTCACGAGCAGCGACCCGGCCACGCTCCATGTCGTCCTGATGTTCGACGGGACCGAGACCGGGAAGACCGACGACGGGAAGACCGTCGCCCACATGATCGACGAGTTGACGGCGCTCACGAAGGTCGACAAGGAGCTGAACAACGGCACCGTCGGCACGAAGCAGGGCACGCCGTCCCAGTCCAAGCAGAACCGGCCACCGACCGTCCAGTTCGTGTGGGGCAGCTACCTCTCGTTCAAGGCCATCATCCAGACGATGACGACGACGATCTCGTTGTTCCTCGACGACGGGACGCCTGTCCGCGCATCGGTCGACGTGACGTTCCAGCAGATCGAGGACGAGAACGCGTTCCCGGCCCAGAACCCCACCTCGGGCGGTCGGGCTGGCGAGCGCGTCTACCGCCTCGGACCGCGCGAGACGCTCGACCAGGTGGCATACAGCCGGTTCGGCGACACATCGCTGTGGCGGGCCCTGGCCGCCTTCAACGGGATCGACGACCCACTGCGGCTCCAGGCGGGCGATCCGATCCTCCTGCCGGCCAGCGTGGACGATCTCAAGGCGCTCGCCTGAGATGGCCGTGGCCTCCCCGCTCCTCGACACATGCGCGCTCAAGTTCGGTGGCACCGACGCGCCCGAGGAGATGCTCCGCTCGATCGAGGAGGTGATCGTCGAAGACAACCTCAACCTGCCGACGGTCATGACCCTGGTCCTGGCCGATCCGGGCCTGCGCTGGATCGATCACGCCACGCTGGCCGTGGGCACCGAGCTCGAAGTCCTGATGGGTCGCGGCGACGGTCGCGAGCGGGTCGGCATCGGCGAGATCGTCGCGCTCGAGCTGGAGCAACGGCCTGGGGTCAGCCGGGTCGTCGTCCAGGCGTTCGACCGGTCCCACCGCCTCCATCGCGGACGCCGAGTGCGGACGTTCCAGGAAATGTCCGATGGCGATGTCGTCAGTCGGATCGCCAGCGATGCCGGACTCCAGACCGACATCGCCGGCGCGGACGCTCAGCACGCCTACCTCATCCAGGACAACCAGACCGACTACGCGTTCCTAGCCGAACGGGCGCTCCTGACCGGCTTGGAGCTGTCGGTCGACGACGAGACGATCCGGTTCAAGCGACCTGCACCCGAAGGCCAACCCGTCGAGCTCGGCTGGGACACCGGGCTGCTCTCGTTCTCGGTCCGCCTGACCGCCGCCGACCAGGTGAGCGAAGTCGAAGTTCGCGGCTGGGACCCGACCCAGAAGCAGGCCATCACCTCGACGATCTCGGACACTGACGCGGCGCCCCGCATCGGGGCGGATGCAGGCCAGATCCGGTCGTCGGCCTTCGGCCATGCGACCGCCCTCGTGACCGACCGGCCCGTCCGGGACACCGCGGAAGCCGAGGCTCTCGGGCACGCCGCGCTCGACCACCTCACGAGTGCGATCGTCCGGGCCGACGGTGTCGCTCACGGGGACCCCGATATCCGGGCGGGCGCTCAGGTCAAGATCGCCGGCCTGGGACAGCGGCTCTCCGGCACCTATGACGTGACCTCGACGACCCACACGGTCGTCCCCGGCATGGGCTACGAGACCCGGTTCGCGGTCCGCGGCCGGCGGCGGGGCACGCTTATCGAGCTCGCCTCGGGCGGTGGCAGCGCGGACTCGCGCCGGAGCGGCCCCGTCATCGGCATCGTCACCAACGTGAAGGACGAGGACAACGAGGGCAAGGTCAAGGTCAAGTTCCCGTGGCTCTCGGACTCCGACGAGTCCGCCTGGGCGCGCCTGTCGAGCCCGATGGCCGGTCCAGACCGCGGTCTCCAGCTCGTCCCCGAAGTCGACGACGAGGTCCTCGTCGTCTTCGAGCGCGGCGACCCGAACCGGCCGATCGTCATCGGCTCGATGTGGAACGGCGTTGATGCCTCGCCGCTCGGTGGCGATGCGGTCTCGGGCGACGGCGCGGTCCAGCAGCGGATGCTCAAAACGCGCATCGGCCACACGATCCTGCTCGACGACTCGGACAGCTCCAAGTCGATCGTGATCACCGACTCGGCCGGGAACAAGATCACCTGGGACGCCGCGAACAGCAAGATCGAGATCGTCAGCCAGGGCGACCTCAAGGTCTCCGCGACGGGCACGCTCAAGCTCGAGGGCCAGGCCGTCGAGCTGTCCGCGAGCGGCGGCAACGTGACCATCAAGGGCACCCAGATCAAGCTCAACTGAGCGGAGGAGACACCGACGATGCCCGCCTCACTGGACCTCATCGGCCGCGGCTGGGCGTTCCCCCTCGGCGTGGACGCCCGCGGTGGGATCGCCCTCGCCGAGGGCGACGAGGAGATCAGGCAGGCGATCCTGCTGATCCTGCGGACTCGCCGGGGTGCCCGGGTGATGCGGCCTGAGTTCGGTTGCCGGATCTGGGAGCTGCTGTTCGCGCCGAACGACTCTTCAACCTGGACACTGGCCGGCCATCACGTGCGCGAAGCCCTCGGCTGGTGGGAGCCGCGCATCGAGGTCGAGGACGTCCGGGCCACGGTGGACCCCGGCAACCAGGGCGCCATGGACGTGGAAGTCGACTACACGATCCGCGCCACCCACGACCGGCGCAGCCTCGTATTCCCCTTCTACCTGATCCCCGATGAACCGGCGGCCGCGGCCGCCAAGGTCGCCGAGACCAAGGCGGCCATGGCCGAGCCCGGCAGCGTGCCGGCCCCGGTAGTGGCGGGTGCCCATCCGCCGGTCGCCGTGGCCCGGACGGGCGCGCCCTCATCTCGCTCCGCCCCGACCGTCGTCAGACCCGAGGAGGCCTCGCGATGACCCTGCCCACCCCGCGGCTCGACGACCGCACGTTCCAGGACCTCGTCGACGAGGCGAAACGGCGCATCCCGACGCTCGCCCCGGAGTGGACCGACCACAACGTGAGCGACCCGGGTGTGGCGCTCATCGAGCTGTTCGCGTTCATGACCGACCAGCTCCTGTACCGGCTCAACCGGGTGCCCGACCGGCACTACGTCAAGTTCCTCGAACTCATCGGCCTGCGCCTGTTCCCGCCGGCTCCTGCCCGGACCGGCGTCACGTTCTGGCTGTCGGGCCCGGCCAAGGCCGCGACGCCGATCCCCGGCGGCGTGGAGGTCTCCACGGTCCGCCGGGAGGGTTCGCCGCCCATCGTCTACCGCGTCGAGCAGGGGATGACGGTGGAGCCGCCCGTGCTGGCGGCCTGCCTCAGCAGCAAGGACGGCAAGGCCTTCACCGACCATTTCGATGCGCTGCGTGCCAACAAGTCGTTCCTGGCCTTCACGGACCCCGACCCGGTCCTCGACGAGCAGCTGCTCTTCGGGTTCAAGAACAGCGGCGCCAGCCACGCCCTGAGCCTGGTCTTCGACCTCGACGTCGGCGGCATCGGCGGCGATCCCGCCCATCCGCCGCTCGTCTGGGAGACGTGGGTCGGCGATCGCTGGGCGCCCTGCGAGGTCGAGCGCGACGAGACGTCGGCGCTCAACTGGACCGGCGAGATCGTCGTCCATATCGATGCCGGGCAGGTCGAGGCCAAGTTCGGCGACACGTCCGCGCGCTGGGTGCGCTGCCGGGTCGTGCCCGCCGCGAACGGCGCGACGTTCTCGCGGTCGCCCAAGCTGCGCGGGCTCATCGCCCGCGCTGTCGGCGGAACGGTCGACGCGATGCATGCCCAACTCGTCAAGACCGAGCTGCTGGGACGCGCCCAGGGCATCCCGGCCGAGGCCTTCCGGACGCGCTTCGCCCCGGTCCTGCCGCGCGAGGAGGACGAAGTCCTCGAGGTCCGACCGCCGGACGGCGCGTGGGAGGCCTGGACCGAGGTCGACGACTTCTCGGCCTCCGAGGCCGACGATCCGCATTACACGCTCGACGCCGCCAGCGGCGGGATCCGCTTCGGGCCGCTCGTCCGCCAGCCGGACGGCGGCGTCCGCCAGTTCGGCCGTTTGCCGGTGCCGGGCTCGCTCCTGCGGATGCACGCCTACCGCATCGGTGGAGGCCGCATCGGGAACGTCGGCGCGGGCACGATCACGGTCCTGCGCGAGACGGTCCCGTACGTGGATCGCGTGGTCAACCGGCACCCGGCGCGGGGTGGCGTGGATGCCGAGGAGCTGGCCAATGCGCTCCAGCGCGGCCCGCGCCTGCTGAAGGCGCGCAACCGGGCCGTCACCGCCGACGACTTCGAGTCGCTGGCGATCGAGGCGTCGCCGGAGGTCGCCAGGGTCGCCTGCATCCAGCCCGGGGCGGACGGCGACCAGTCTCGGCCACCCGCCGGGACGATCGCAGTCCTCGTCCTGCCCAAGGTCGCCGATCCGATCCGTGCCGTCCCTCTGGACGAGCTCCGGCCCAGCCAGGCCCTGCGCGAACAGGTCGCCCGATATCTCGACGCCCGGCGACTGCTCACGGCCCGCGTGGTCGTCTCGCCGCCCACGCTCGTCGGCGTCGCGGTGTCGGCGTCGCTGCGGGCGGCCGCCGGGAGCGACCCGGAGGCGGTCCGGGAACGGGCGATGGCGGCCCTGCACCGGTACTGCTCGCCGTGGACCGGCGGGCCGACCAGGAACGGCTGGCCGTTCGGCCGCCCGATTCACGTGGGTGAGCTGTTCGCGGTCCTCGGCGGGGTCGAGGGCGTCGCATATGTCGAGGCGGCGACCCTCGCACCCGTCGACATGGAGCGTGGCCGGCCCGGCGCCGCCGTCGAGCGGATCGAGCTGCCGCCGACGG
>DASVIK010000226.1:0-3802 GCA_036382135.1 Candidatus Limnocylindrales bacterium
GTCAGGCGCGGCGACCGACAGGGGGGTCGAGCCGGGCCGGGTGCGGGCTCTGTGGCCCGCATCGAGTATAGCCCCGGCGTGGTCAGCGCTCCCGCGCGACGGTCACGGCGGAGACGCCCAGCGCTCCGGCGTCGAGGAGGACGCTCGCGCAGGCCGCCAGGGTCGCGCCCGTCGTGACGACGTCGTCGACGAGCACGAACCAGTGGCCGGCCACGGTGCCAGGCGCGATCCCATGGGCGAGACGGAAGGCGCCATCCACGTTGGACGCGCGGCGGGCACGGTCGAGCCGGTACTGGGCGGTCGTCGCGCGGTCGCGCTCGAGCGCGGCGAGGTGGGGGAGGCCGAGGAGCGCTGCCGCCGCGCGGGCGAGCCGCTCGGCCTGGTCGTAGCCGCGCTCGCGTCGGCGGTCGCGATGGACGGGCACGTGAACGAGCGTGTCGCCCCCCGCGCCCGCGTGGCTCCACCGCTCGGCGAGCGCGCCTGCGAGCGGCTCGACCGCGCGGAGCTCACCCGCGTACTTCAGCACGTGGAGCAGGCGCCGGACCGGCCCGTTGAATGGCGCGCACCACTCGAGCTGGAGGAGCGGGGCCGGCGTGTCGGAGGGCAACCCGATGGCGGTACCGGCCGGCACGGACGCCCGGGCACGGAGCGCCGGCCGGCACTCCACGCACAGGACGTCGCCCTCACGGCCACAACCGGCGCACGTCGCCGGCAGGGCCAGATCGAGCAGCCGGCCCACCGCGCGACCCGCGAGGTCCATCGCCGATCCCATCGGTGCAGCCTGCCACGGCCGGCTGCACCGGGAGTTATCCGGAGGCCGTGCTGGGTAGACTCCTGCGATGACAGCACCGGCCACGATCCGGCTCGGGGCCGCGCCGAGGGTCGTGGCGCCCGACGGCTCCGACGTCACCGTCCTCCTCCGCCTGGACGGCGGCAGCATGGCCCGCTTCGAGCTCGGGCCGGGTCGCCAGTCGCGAGCGATCGAGCACCGGACGGTCTCGGAGATCTGGTTCGTGCTCGCCGGACACGGCGAGATGTGGCGCCGGAACGGCGAGCTGGAAACGATCGTGGCGCTCGACGCGGGCGTCTGCCTCACGATCCCCGTCGGGACCCGGTTCCAGTTCCGGTCGCTCGGTGACGAGCCGCTCGCGGCCATCGGCGTGACGATGCCGCCGTGGCCGGGCGACGAGGAGGCGATGTTCGTCGACGGCTGCGCGGCGTGGGCCTCCGACGTGAGCGCCGAACGCGGCTAGAGCGGGCGCTCGGACTGCGTTACGCGCGCCCACGGAGCGTTAGGTGGCTCGCACCGGGCCGCGACGCCTCACGCCACCCGTTCGACCCTCGAACCGAGCGTGGACGACGCTGCTCGACGGCGCCGGCACGCTCCGCTAGCTGCATACGGGGCCTCAGCCAGGCATTCGGCAGGCCGGAGGCCTCACAGCGGGCCTGATGCTCGCCAGGCGTGCAGGACGCAGTTCGGGGTGGCGGGCGGGTGGGTGGCAGCGCAGCGGCCGGTGTGGGGCGCAGCTCGCGCGCGGACCGCGTTACGCGGGATCGAGGCGGATGAGGTCGCCCTCGACCGTGCGGGACGCGTCGATCGCGCCGACCGCGAGCTCGATGACCCCATGGGCGCCGCGCACGAGCGGGACGAGGCCGGTCCACGCCCGGAGAGCGCGGCGCACGGCCAGGACCTGCCGGGCGCCGTCGGCATCGGCGCGCCCGACGAAGACGGCATCGATCGGGAAGCGCATGAACATCATGTGGATGCCGTTGCTCTCGGGCAGCCACAGCCCGGCGTCCGTGTCGAGGCTCGCGCGGCCCATCAGGCCCATGAACTTGCCCATGAGCGAATCGGCGACCTCGACGCGCCCGGCGAGGGTCGTCGTGCGGGTGAGGTTGCGGGCAGTCAGCACGAGTGGGTCGTCGCCGGCCGCGCCATCGCGCCGGCCCTGGGCGTCGCTCCCGCGTCAGCCGTGGGCCGGAGCCCGAGGCGGGACGGGATCGCTCAGCCGCCCGCCGGGCTGCCCGCGCCGGACAGGTTCTGGATGATGAGGATGACGGCCGGGCCGAGGATGATGATGAACAGCGAGGGGAAGATGCACCCGACGAGCGGGAAGAGCATCTTGATCGGCGCCTTGGCGGCCATCTCCTCGGCGCGCTGGCGGCGCTCGATGCGCAGCTGCTCCGACTGGACCTGGAGCACCTTGCTGATCGAGACACCGAGCTGTTCGGCCTGGATGATGGCGCCGATGAAGTTCGTGAGTGCCGGCACCTCGGTGCGCGGGACGATGTCGCGGAGCGCGTCGCGCCGTGCCTTGCCGACGCGGACCTCGGCCAGCGCCCGGCGGAACTCGTCCGAGAGCGGACCCTTGAGCTTCTCGACGACCTTGCCGAGCGCCGCGTCGAAGCCGAGGCCGGCCCGGACGGAGATCGTCAGGAGGTCGAGGGAGTCCGGAACCATGAGCAGGATCGCCTTCTGGCGCTTCTTGCAGCGCCCGCCGAGCCAGAACTCGGGGACCGTGTAGCCGAGCAGCAGGCCCACGGCCGACATCACGATGCCGATCACGGGCGGGAAGCCCAGCAGGCCGACGACGACGAACAGGAAGAAGAAGAGGGCGCCACCGATGACGGCGGCGATGGCCTTGATGCCGAGCCAGTCGGCGACACGCAAGTCGCCCGGATTGCCGGCCAGGGCCAGGCGCTTCGCCGTCCGATCGGCGAACGAGGCGCTCGTGACCCGGGCGACGGTCCCGGACAGCTGGGCGGCGAGCGGGCGCAGGGTCCGCTCGAGGAACGGCGACTGGAGCTCGAGCTCCTCGAGGTTCTTCGCCTGCATCGACCCGAGCTGGGTCAGGCGCGCCTGGACCGGGTCGACGGGCGATCCGCCGGCCAGGCCGAAGACGATGAGCAGGATGGCCCCCGCGGCGGCGAAGGCGATGACGATGGCCATCGGGTCAGACCTCGATGTCGACGATCTTGCGGATGAGCATGAACCCGATGAACATCATGAAACCGCCGAACGCGAGGATCACGACACCGGCCGGCAGGCCGAGGACCTCGGGCGGGTTCTGGAACATGGGATCCATGAAGTGGGGGGCGGCAAGGAAGAGGAAGCCGGCCAGGGCGATCGGCAGGAGGCCGACCACGTATCCCGACAGGCGCTGCTGCGCGGTGAGCGTCCGGATCTCGCCCTTGATCCGGACACGCTCGCGGATCGTGAACGAGATGGAGTCGAGGATCTCGGCGAGGTTGCCACCGACTGTGTGCTGGATCGAGATGGCGGTGGCCATCAGCTCGAGGTCGTCGGAGCGGACGCGCCGGACCATGTTCTCGAGCGCGGTCTCGAACGGCAGTCCGAGGTTGACCTCACGGATGACCCGGCCGAATTCGGTCGAGATGGGCGGTCGGGATTCACGCACGACCAGCTCGATGGCCTGGAGGAACGAGGAACCCGCCCGGAGCGCGTTGCCGATGAGCGTGATCGTGTCGGGGAGCTGCTTGTTGAACGCTCCGAGCCGGCCGCTCTTGCGTCGGCCGAGCCAGAAGCGCGGGATCATGAAGCCGATGAGGCCGCCGATGAGCAGGAACAGCGGGTTGCCGAAGGGCGGTGAGACGAACGACAGGCCGAAGAAGAGGACCGGGACGCCGACCGTCGTACCGAGCCAGATCCCGAGGTACTCGGAGACCTTGAGCTTGAGGTCGGCGCGGGCGATCTCCCGGGCAAGGTTGGCGCCGAAGTCGCGCTGCTCGACGACCCGGTTGAGGTTCGCGAGCGCGACGCTCTGGGCGATGAGGTCCGAGA
>DASVIK010000227.1:0-1841 GCA_036382135.1 Candidatus Limnocylindrales bacterium
GATGACGGGAGCCAGCGACGCGCGCATCGAGCGGTAGCCCTCGGCGAGCTCCGCTCGGAGCGCCGGATCGCGCATCGCGGCGAGCCAGAACTCGACGGTCAGGAGGTCGTAGGAGGCCTCGTTCGCCGCCTGGTCGGCGAGAAGCCCGCCCATCAGGTCGATGAAGTCGCTCAGCGACCGTTCGCGGAGCAGCGCCTCGGACACGGCCGCGCGCCCGCCCTGCGTCCGCTCCATGACCGCGCGGAAGAGGTCCGCCTTCGTCGCGAAGTTCGAATAGACGGCCCCCTTCGTGTACCCCGCCGCGTCGGCGACGGCCTCCAGCGAGGCCCCGAAGTAGCCGAGCCGGTTGAAGACCTCGACCGCGGCGTCGACGAGGCGATCGCGCGTTTGCGTCCGTCGTTCATCGCGGCTGAGTCGATGCGAGGGTGCCTGCACCTGGTCCATGTCGAGGATCATACCACGCGGTATCCCGGTGCTATTGGGTATTGTCATACTGGGCGGTATTGTGATACTGTGCGGTACCTGAACCAGACGACCCCGGGCCGGGGACGTGATGAAAGGGACGCAGATGCTGCTCGAGATCGACGACCTCGCCAAGGCCTACCGGAAGGGGGCCCGCGCGAACGACGGGATCTCGCTCTCCGTGGAGGCGGGCGAGGTCTACGGGCTCCTCGGCCACAACGGCGCCGGGAAGACGACCCTCGTCAACCAGGTCATCGGGCTCCTGCGGCCGGATGCTGGCCGGATCCTGATCGGTGGCCGCGACGTCGTGGCCGACCCCGGCTACGCCCGCCGCGCCTGCTCCATCCAGCCGCAGGCGACGCTGCCGATCGACGGCCTGACGCCGCGGCAGGCGATCGAGCTCGTGGGCCGGATCCGCGGCTCCTCGGCGGTCGACGTGCGGGCCAGCCGCGCCCGGCTCGTCGACGGGCTCGACATCGGCGAGTGGCTGGACCAGGACGGCCGGCGCCTCTCGGGGGGCGTGAAGCGACTCGTCTCGTTTGCCATGGCCGCGGTGGCCCCGGGCGGTCTCGTCATCCTCGACGAGCCGACCAACGATGTCGACCCGGTGCGGCGGCGCCTCCTCTGGGCCCAGGTGCGGGCCCTCGGCGACGAGGGCGCCGCCGTCCTCCTCGTCACCCACAACGTCGTGGAAGCGGAGCGGTCAGTGGACCGGCTCGCGATCCTCGACCACGGCCGGGTGATCGTGGAGGGGTCGCCGGCGCAGCTCAAGGAGCGCGTGGCCGACGACCTCCGCCTTGAGCTGGTCCTCGAACCCGGGGCCGAGCCGCCGACGCCCGCACCGTTCGTGCTGCACACGGTCGCGACGGGACAGCGGATCCTCGCCACGGTCCCGTCCACGGCCGCCGCAGCGGCGGTCGGGTGGGCCGACGCCCTCAAGCGAGCCGGCCGCGTCGAGGAGTTCTCGCTCGCTCCGGCGACCCTCGAGGACGTCTACGTCGAGCTCGTTGGGCGGGCGGACGCGCTGCAGAACGGGAACGGCGGTCACGGCGCCGCCGGACTGGGCGGGGCGCCGAACGCTCGCCGAAACAGGGAGGAGTCCGCACATGTCGGCGCTGCGTAGCTACGCCCTTCTGGTCCGCTGGACCGGCCTTCGCCAGAAGACCTTCCTGCCCTACGCGGTGATCATCCAGGGCCTCTTCTCGCTGGGGATCGTGATCGGCTACCCGCTTCTCTTCCCCCAGATCGACGCCCGGACGATCCTCTTCATCGCGACCGCCGCACCCTCGATCACGCTCATCACGATGGGCCTCGTCGCTGTGCCCCAGCAGGTCGCGGCCGCACGGACAGAGGGCACGCTCGACTACATGCGCTCGCTG
>DASVIK010000228.1:0-4505 GCA_036382135.1 Candidatus Limnocylindrales bacterium
GAAGGCGCCCTCCCCGAGGTCGAGGAGGCGTACGGCTGGAGCAACGGGGCGGCGATGATCCTCGACGAGGAGCGCTGCATCCGCTGCGCCCTGTGCGTCAAGCGTTGCCCGTTCGACGCCATTACGATGGAGCGGTTCGAGCTCGAGGAGATCTCGACCGACGGCCGGCTCTACAAGGAGTCGTACCGGGACGCGCAGCTCGCCGGGCTGGCCGGCGTGGCAGGAGGATCCAGGTGAGTTTCCTCGAGCGGGTGGACCAGAGCATCCGCCGCAGCGCCGTGTGGCGATCGCTGTTCCGCCAGCCGTACCCGAGCGACGAACGGTCGCGCGCGTACGCGGTCATGAACAACGTCTTCCTGCACATCCACCCGGTCCGGGTCCGCCAGCACGCGGTCAAGTTCGCCTACACGTTCTGCCTGGGCGGGCTCTCGTTCTTCCTCTTCCTCGTGCTGACCGTGACCGGCGTCTACCTGATGTTCTTCTACGTCCCGTCCGACCACCTGGCGTACACGAACATCCTGGACATCCAGAGTCACGTCACGTTCGGCCTGCTGACCCGCAACATCCACCGGTGGGGCGCCCACCTGATGGTGTTCTTCGTGTTCCTGCACATGATGCGGGTCTTCTATCACGGGGCCTACAAGCCGCCGCGCGAGTTCAACTGGGTCGTGGGGGTCGTCCTGCTGTTCCTGACCCTCATGCTGAGCTTCACCGGCTACCTGCTGCCGTGGGACCAGATCGCCTACTGGGCGATCACGATCGGTTCGAACATGGCCGGCTACGCGCCGCTGTTCAACACTCCCTCGAAGCTGCTCCTGCTGGGCGGCCTGGAGGTGAGCCAGAACACGCTCCTGCGGTTCTACGTGCTCCACATCATGGTCTTCCCGCTCGTCGCCGCGATCTTCCTGGCGGTGCACTTCTGGCGGATCCGGAAAGACGGGGGCATCTCGGGTCCGCTATGACCGATACGAAGGACCCGACCGACCGCCGCGTCGTCGCCCCCGTCGACCCGTCCCGCCGGACGGAGATCGACAAGCAGCGGGTGCCGATGTCGGCCCGCCCGTACCGCCTCCTCGCGCTGGTCAAGCAGGACGCCGTCGTCCGCGTCCAGAAGGAGCCGGACGACACGGTCATGACGTGGCCGCACCTGCTCTCGATCGAGTTCCTGGCGGCCGGGATGATGAGCATCTTCCTGCTGCTCATGGGCCTGTTCGTGAACGCCCCGCTGGAGGCACTGGCCAACGGCAACGTGACCCCGGCCGTCGCCAAGGCACCGTGGTACTTCCTCGGCCTCCAGGAGCTGCTGGCCTACTTCCACCCGACGGTCGCCGGGGCGCTGACCCCGATCTTCGTGCTCGTCGGTGCGGCTCTCATCCCGTATGTCGACCGGGGCGATGTCCTGGCCTTCCGGCCCAGCCAGCGCAAGACGGCGGTGATGCTGTTCACGCTGTTCTGCGCGCTCGGCCTCATCGTCACGTTCATCGGCGTGTTCTTCCGGGGTCCGGGCTATGCCTTCGTGATCCCGTTCATCGACACGCCCGGCCTCCACTTCAACCTGTGACCCACGGACCCACGAGACGATGAGCAACTACCAGGTCGAACCCGCCGCCCGCCCCCAGGCCCTGACCACCCAGGCGATCAAGGCCCGCCGCCACGAGCAGGTCCAGGGGATGTCCCGACGGACCCTGATCCGGCGCTCGATCGGCGGCGGCATGGCCCTCTGGCTCCTCGAGCTCACCGCGGGCACGCTCGGCTTCCTGTGGCCGAACCTGACCGGTGGCTTCGGCGGCGTCGTCAAGATCGGCACGCTGAGCGACCTCAAGCTCGCCAACGGCAACCTGCCGATCGCCGAGGGGTTCCCGGCTTACGTGCCGGACGCCCGCGCGTACATCGTCCTCGTCGACCCCAACCACCAGCAGTTCGTGCCCGGCGACGACCGCTCCGGCAATGGGCTGGCCCTCAACGTCCGGGCGCTCTACCAGCGCTGCCCGCATCTTGGCTGCCGCCCGAACCCGTGCCTCAAGAACTTCTGGTTCGAGTGCCCGTGTCACGGCTCGCGCTACGACCGGCTGGGCATCAAGGCGGACGGCGCCCGCTTCGGGCCGGCGCCCCGCGGCATGGACCGATTCGCGTCGAGCGTGAAGGACGATGGGACGCTCTGGCTCGACACCGGCAAGATCACCCTCGGGCCGCTGCCCGTCGCGCTCGGCCAGCCGGGACTCATCCCGCCCAAGACGCCCACCGGATGCCTGTGATCGTGGATCGACCGCGGGCCGCGGGCCCACCACCGGTCCGCCGGGTGACCCGATGACCGACACGCCCGAGCAGCGCCTGCCCGCGCCGCGGCCCGACGCCCAGCCGGCGCCGGTGCCGCGCTTCACGGCGGCCCCGAGCGCCCACGCCTTCGAGCTGACGCCGGAGCGGGCCGCCGGGATCGTCCGCCAGAGCGCGAGTGCCCGCTGGTGGAGCTTCCTCGCCGTGCTCGTGGTGGTCGTCTTCGTCATCGGCTACTACTTCTACGAGCTCGGGGTTCCGGGCGTTGCCGGGACCAGCCGGCTCGGTCACGAGATCGACGCCCAGGTGGTCACGAGCGTCGAGCGCGGCTACAACATCTACGAGGCCAACTGCGCCCGCTGTCACGGGGTGAACGGACAGGGCTTCGCCAACGAGGCCGGCGCGCCGCCGCTCAACTCGCAGGACAAGCTCTTCGCCCACCTCAACAAGACCTACCTGGCCAGCGTCCTGCGCGAGGGCGGTCGCTTCGTCTGCGGCAACGCCAAGAGCCTCATGCCGGTCTGGTCGAACGACAACGGCGGGCCGCTCAACTACCAGCAGATCGACGATCTGATCACGTTCCTGCGGGCGACCAACGATCACACGTACACGCAACGGGATCCCGCCACGAACGAGCCCGTGAAGGACGCGAGCGGCAAGACCCAGACGTTCACCGGCTGGGTCGACCCGAACTACAAGCCGGCGCCCGGCGCCACGCCGTTCCCGGACTGCTGGACCAACGCGTTCGCGAGCACTGGGTCGAGTCCGAGCGCCGCCGCGTCGGTCCCGGCCGGCACCACGGTCATCAACGTGAAGGCCCAGAACATCGCGTTCACCACGACCGACCTGACCGCCCCGGCCGGGGCGACCTTCCAGATCAAGTTCGACAACCAGGACTCGGGCGTCCAGCACAACGTCGAGATCAAGGACGGGTCCGGGAAGACGGTCTTCAAGGGTGACCTCGTCACCGGCGTCAACACGGCGACCTACACGGTCCCGGCGCTCGCGGCGGGCAGCTACTCCTTCAACTGCACGGTCCACCCGAACATGACGGGGACGCTCACGGTCAAGTAGGCACGAACCCTGCGCGACCGGTCGGCAGGACCGGCCCGCGGCAGGCGAGGATGGAGGACGATGGCGCAGCACGCGCTGGGCTCGGGCAAGGCGGCGGATCGGCGGGCACTGTTCGGCCTGCTCGAGCGCGACGGCTGGACGTGGGCGTTCCTCAAGGCCTTCGGCTGGTTCATCGCGATCATCGTCCTCATGGCCTACCTGCCCGACCGCGCGTACTACTTCACGGTCTTCTCGACGATCGACGTCGGCCTCCGCAGCGACGCGCTCACCCCCGTCAACCTGTGCCCGCCGGAGAACGAGACGCTGCCGTGCCCCGCCCCGGCCGGCGCGATCCTGCCCTGGAAGCTGTCGCCGTCCGAGCTGCTGCTGCCGCAGGGCCGCCGGGACGGGGCCGCCGTCCAGGTCGGGACGCACCTCCTGTACATGGGCGGCAGCGACGGGACGACCGCCAGTGACGCGGTGTTCGTCGCCGACCTCTACCCGGACGGCAACTTCTCCGCCTGGCGCCAGGGCCCGAAGCTGCCGGCGCCCCGCACGAAGCTCGCCGCCGGCTTCTTCGGCGGCTCGGTCTACGCCATCGGCGGCGCCGACGGCACCGGCGCTCCCACGAGCACGGTGTACGTGCTCACGCCGGACGCGAAGACCGGCGACCTGGGCGCCTGGCAGCCCGCCGACGGGAGCGTCAGCACGATCCCGAGCCTGACCCTGCCCGAAGCCCGCTCGGGCGCGTCGTTCATCGCCGCCGGCGACGGCATCATCCTCGTCGGCGGGCGGAACGCGACCGCGCCGACCACGACGGTGTGGAAGAGCAGCATCGATGCGAAGAAGGGCGTCCTGACCGCCTGGGCGGCCGAGGCCCCGCTGGCGGCGTTCGGCGACCATCCGCGGGCGGACGCCACCGCGATCCTCTCGGGCAACACGATCTACGTCTACGGAGGCGTCGACGCCAAGGGCCCGACGGCCGAAGTCCTGAGCGGCGACGTGACGAACGCGACCGCAACCGCGGTGAGCACCGTCGACCGCTGGGGCGTCGCGCTCAACAGCGGAGCCAACTTGCCCGCGCCACGGACGGAGACCGCCGGGTTCACCGCCAACGGCGCGCTCTACGTGGTGGGCGGCACGGACGGCAGCAAGCCCCAGAGCGACGTCTGGTGGAC
>DASVIK010000229.1:0-3937 GCA_036382135.1 Candidatus Limnocylindrales bacterium
AGGACCTGGTCGCCGGGCTGGCCCGCGAACGCGGGTTCCGGGTCGACCTGTCGCATGTCACGGTCGTCGGTCGCTGCCGGGAATGCGGGGCCGAGGCAAAGGGCGATCCGGTCCTCCGCGCCGGCGACGGATAGCCGCTCCGGCTCGAGACGCTCAGGTGCGGTGGATCAGCGCTCCGGCTCGATCGGGCGCATGGCGATGGCCGCTCCCATGATCACCGCCGGGGCGACCCCGGCCGCGATGATCAGCCGCGGCGCACGGGCGAGGTAGAACCCGGCACCCAGGCCGACCGAGCTGGCCGCGAGCCATCGAAGGGTCGAGTCGGGCAGCGTCTGGAGGGCGCTCGTCGTGCCCTGCGCCCTCGACCGCGTCGCCCGCATCGTTCCGGGGACACGTTCGACGAGCCGCGCGACACTCCGGCCGGCGAGGTTGATGGCTTCGGACACGCGCCGACCGGCGCCCGCCGGGTGCGCTCGACGACCGCGAGCCCCGGACGGGATCCTGCGTGGGTGGCGCTTGCGCTCCGGTGTCGTCATCGTCTCACTCCAGTCGGGCGTTCGGTCGATATGAAAAGCCGGACTGGATCACTCCCCTCGGAGATGGTCCAGTCCGGCGTCTTGATGGACCGCGAGGCGGTCACATGGTGTGGGTCAGGCGGGCTCGCGACGGAAGATCCCCGCGACCCAGAGCACGATCAGCTCGATGATCGTCCAGCCGATGAAGGCCACGACGGCGGCGATGTCGAACACTGAACCGGCGGAGTGGAGGTTGTTCGTTCGGAGGATCCCCTCGAACGGCGCCACGAAGACCTGGCTGATGTTGAGGATGGCGGACACGAGACCGTTGGCCTCTCGGGCGTCCAACAGGAGCAGGACGAACCGCAACCCGATGACGAGCTGGATGAGCCCGAACACGAGGACCACGACACGTCGGGCCATCTCGGACCCCCCGGGTCCGCTCCTGGTGATGCGACGGCTGTCCGTCCGAACCGTTTCCTGACCCGCGACGACCGCGGGACCCTCGGTCACGACCGTCCGGTCGACCTGATTGACCGTCATTGCTTCTCCCTTTGCTCAGCCATCCGGGGAAGCGGGGGTACGAATGTCCACCGCCGGGCGACGCTCCGGCCACTGCTGCGTGTTGCATTGAAGCACAAAGTGATGCTATTGTCAACAGTAGTGGTCGGCTTTCACTGTGGATTGGGGCGCGGATGAGACTCTCCTTCGGGTCGTTCCTCAAGCAGGCGCGCGAAGTGCGCTCGAGGTCGGCGGTCGACACCGCCCGGGCCGCCGGCATCTCGCCGGCCTATCTGAGCAAGCTCGAGAACGACGCGGTGAAGAAGCCGTCGCCGCACGTCCTCCATCGGCTGAGCGAGGCCCTGACGGTCCCATATGCCGAGCTCATGCGCCTCAACGGCTATCGGCTGCCGGGCGAGCCGGATCGGAGCTCCGGAGAGGCCGTGGCGGCCGCGCTCTTCGCCGACCTCACCGACGACGAGCGAGAGGAGCTGATCGCCTACCTGGCCTGGTACCGCACGCGCCGCCGATCGGGCCGAGGTACAGAACCGCCCGGGCGATGACCTCATCGACCGGGCGGTCGGTGCGTGGCGACCCGGAGGCCACAGGGGACGATCAGTGGAGCTGGGCGTTGCTCGGCGCGCGCCGCTCGATGTAGCCCCTCGAGAGCCACAGCGCGGCGAGGAACAGCAGTCCCACGAGGGCCGCGGGCCCGCTGCCGTTCTGCTCCGTGGTCGGCTGGTCGACCGCGTTCGTGCTCGTACTCGGTGCGGAGACCACCCGGTTGGTGATGTTGGCGCTGCAGATGACGAGGGCTCCGCCGCCGTTGCCCGAGCCATTGCACTGGTTGATCCTGACGCTCGCGGCCGACGACTTCGTGCCGGTCGCCGTGCAGATCATGCCGACGAGGGTCCCGCCGTTGGCGGTCCCGTTGCACTGGGTGATCGTGGCACCGGTCGTGTTGGCCGGGAACGGGTCACAGCCCTTCGTGATGCTGCTGCCGGAACCGACGCACTGGTTGACCGTGGCCGCTGTGGAGTTCGGACTCATGCCGATGAAGTCGTTCGTCACCCGGACGCTGCAGCGGAGCGTGCCGCCACCGCCGTTGATCGAACCGTTGCACTGCCGGACCGAGGTGACCGGCCTGCCAAGGAGGCGGGTCGTCGTGCGGCAGAGCGCCTTCGGATCGCCCGCGGCGCCGTGGCATTCCTGGACGGTGACCCTCGCGGATCCGCCGCTGGCCCGGATCGTGTTGACGATCGTGACCCGGCAGATCAGGCCCTTGCCACCGACGTTGTCGCGACCGTTGCTGCAGGTCGTCGTCGAGGCGATACTCGCGGCCGACGCCGGCGAGACCGTGAGGAAGGACGAGGAGACCACGAGCGCGAACGCGAACAGAGCTCCGAAGAAGAGGGCTAACGGGCGACGCATCGATGCACCAGGGAGGGTCGAGCGACCGGGCGGATGAAGATCAGCGGCGGGGCCCGTGCACCGGACTATGCGCCCATGATCGACAGTGGTCAACGGGACTATCGGCGGTGAACGCCGCTCCGCCGTGCAGCGATGGATGGCGGAGCGGGATCCCTAGCTCGAGCCCCCGCCTCCCTGACCGACCGTCGAGCGGACCACGAGGACCGGGCATGGCGCGCGCCGAACGACCTGGTCGGACACACTGCCGATCAGGGCCCGCCCGAGGGCGCCGCGGCCGTGGCTGCCGACGACGATGACGTCCGCGCCCTCTGATCGCGCCGCGTCCACGATCGATTCGGCCGGGTCGCCCTCCCAGATGAGGAAGCTCGTGGGGACGTGGTCGCGCCGGCCCCGCAGGACGAGCTCGGACGCGACCGTCTCGAGCCGCGCCCGCTCCTGGTCGATCCGGCTCCGGAACCGGCCTCCGGGCAGCTGGAGCGTCCGGGGATCGATGACACTGACCGCGAGCAGACGCGCGTTCAGCGCGGCGGCCAGGCGGAAGGCTTCGTCGGTGGCGGCCGCCGAGGCCGGACCGAGGTCGGTGGCCAGGACGATCTGGCGGATCGCGGGGACGAGGCCGGCGGGAGGCGACACTCGAGCCAGCCCGGTCACATCGGGCCGTCGCGATGCGCGCGGCGACGGTACCGTCCGGCCCAGCGTGGGTGCGTCGGGGTCGGGCGGGCGCACGTCGGTTCGGTCGTCATCTCCGCATGGTGCCGACCCCGGCCGGATCGCATCAGTCGCCAAACGGCCCGTTTCGACATGCCAGCCGGCTCCCTTCGCGGGCCGCGCCGCGGTAGCCTTGCTCGCATGACCGATCGCCCCGCCCCCGACGCGAGCACCGGCCCCCTGCCGGCGGACCGGGTCGCCCCGACGGTCGAACTGCTCGAGACCCTCGACGGCCTGCTGCGCGATCCGGATCGCGGCGCCGCCAGAGGCGGCGAGGCCATCCTGGGCCCCCTCCTCGCGATGGCAGGTGCGACCGGTGCCTACCTGCTGGTCGACGCGCCGCTCCTGCCGAGCCTGGCGCTCGGGGCCGGTAGCCTCTCCGAGCAGGCCGCGATCGACCGGCGCCCCGGCGTCGTCCGCTCGGACCTCGTGGCGGCAACCGACGGGGCGCATCTCGGGGTCCTCTGGCTCGATGGGGCGACGGAGATGGGCGCGACGGCCGCGCGCGTGATCGGGCTCGCCCTCGATGCCGCGTGGTCGGGGGCCCTGGTGGCCCGGACCGGCGAGCGACTGGCCGCCCTCGACGCGGCGACGCGCGGGATCGCCGGGGTCCAGGCCGTGGACACCGTCCTGGAGATGATCGTGGAACGCGTCCGGGATCTCGTGGGCGCCCGGTATGCCGCGCTCGGGATCGTGGACGAGATCGGCAACATCGAGACGTTCGTGACGGTCGGCATCAGCCCCGCCGATCGCGAGCGGATCGGCGATCCGCCGCGCGGCCG
>DASVIK010000230.1:0-7387 GCA_036382135.1 Candidatus Limnocylindrales bacterium
GACTCTGGGGCAAGGTTCTGCCGTACTGGGGCGACCCGTTCTGCGCGGCCTTTGTCACGGTGTGGTCCCGGTTCTATTGGACTCGAGAGGAGAACCGCGCGACCGTTCAGGTCGGCTGGGATGGCCTGCCCGATGCGATCAAGGCCGCGATCCTCGCGCGCCAGGATGAGCATGACGACGCGGCCGAGCCGCTACAACGCGATCAGCTACTCGTGCGCCCCAGTTACGAAGAACGCGATGAGTTCGCCAACCTCACCATCGCGGGTCGGCGCAGGGAGCCCCTCCGCGAGGAGCCGCGTTGATCTCTACGTGTCGACCAGCTCCAGGCGGATCCGCTTGTTGATCCGGCCTTTGGACTCGTAGCCGGTCACATGGATGCCGCCGACCTCGCGGGTGTTGGCCACGTGCGTGCCGCCGTCGGCCTGGAGGTCCAGGCCTACGATCTCGATCGTCCGGATCTGCTCGATGCCCTCCGGGAGCAGGTTGACCTTCGTCCGGATCAGGTCCGGGATCGCGAACGCCTCGGCCCGCGGCAGGACGTTGACCCGCACGTCGCGCTCGGCCGCGATCTCGCGGTTCACCGTCGCCTCGATCTCGCCGACGAGCTCGCCGCCCATCCGCTCGAACTCGAAGTCCATCCGCCCCGCGCCCGGCTCCATGTTCCCGCCGGTCACGAGCGCCCCGTAGTCGCGCCAGACGACGCCACACAGCGCGTGAAGCGCCGTGTGGGTCCGCATGAGCAGCAGCCGGCGAGCCCATTCGAGCTCGACCTCGAGCCGGTCGCCGACGGCCGGCGGGTCGGCGTCGCCGAGCTCCAGTTGATGGACGATGTCGGCACCCACCTTCCGGGCCCCGGCGACCACCCAGCGTCGACCGTCGGCCGCCCGGAGGAAGAGGCCCTGGTCGGACGGCTGGCCACCACCGCCGGGGTAGAAGACGGTGCGATCGAGCACCACGAGCGACGGGTCCGCCGGGTCCACGGACAGGACGCGCGCTTCGATCGACCGCGCGTAGGCGTCGACGTAGCAGACGTTGTCGCTCATGCGCTTACTTGACGGTCAGCGTCCCGGTCATGGACGGGTGCACGACGCAGCTGAACGTGTAGGTCCCGGCGGACAGGGCGGGGATGTCGTAGGTCGTCGAACCGGGGCCGGTAAGCAGCGAGCCCTTGAACGAGTCGCTGCCGTCGGCGGCCTTGATCTGGACGTTGTGCTGGGTCGACGCGTCGTTGTTGGTAAAGGCGATGTGGAAGGCCTGTCCGGCCGGCGCCTCGAGCTGCGCCTGGTCGAACCCGATATTGACGGCCGAGAGCTTGATCGTGGTGCCGTCCGAACTGCCCGACGAGGGTGAAGCCGAGGCTCCCGCCGAGGCCGAGGCCGAGGGGGACTGGGCCGCAGACGCGGACGCGGACGCGGATGTCGCCGCCGAGGCCGAGGCGGACGGCGCGGCCGAGCCGCTGGGGCCCGCCGAACCACTCGCGGAGGCCGCCGGGCTCGCGACCGACGGAGGGGGCTCGAACGTCCAGCCCGGCGCGGCCGTGGTCACGCACGCCCCGAGCAGGAGCGCGCTGGCCATGAGAACGGGGGCGAGCCGGGCGAGACGGGACGCGGTCGCGGGACGCATCTGGGCGGAACCTCTCAGGCGGATCGAGGGGGCGGTCGCTTCGGTCGACGGCAGGTCTGTCCGGTCAACTCTACCGTCCGGCCCGCGGTCGTGCCAAAGGCGCGACCGCGTCCGTCGGGGTTCAGCATCGGGTACTAGTACCCCCCGGTACCATCGTCCGGGTTGCCTCGTAGGCCGTCCGGCGAGAAACTGAGCTCCGCGATCCACCGATGCTCACCGGTGGGCGATGGGGGATCGACAGGAGTCATCGTCATCATGGCCGACCGCCTCATCGACCGCGCGCGCCGGGCCGCCTCTATCCTCGCCCCATTCCTCGCCGTCGCCCTCGTCGTGGTCCACGGAAAGCGCTGGTAACAACCACCGCTCCGGCGACATCGCAATACGGCGTTCATCCCTTGCCGCAGCGATCCGGGTGCCCCCTGGTCGTCTGAGGCCGCTCTCGTTCCACGAGACCCGAGCATCCTCCGCTCGGGTCTCGTGATTCCTGCCTCAAGGCGACCTCGGAGCTCGAGAGCCTCTAGCGACGCTCGGTGAGACCGAGCCGGATCGCGACCGCCGCCGCCTCGACCCGACCCGACACGTCGAGCTTCGAGAGGATGTTCCCGACGTGGACGCCGACCGTCTTCTGGCTGATGAAGAGGCGCTCCCCGATCTCGCGGTTCGTCCGGCCCTGGGCGATGAGCGCCAGTACCTCCCGTTCCCGCGGGCTGAGCCCGAACGGATCGCCGCGTCGGGGGGCCGGTTCGCCGACGAAGCCGCGCAGGAGGTCCGAGCCGCCGGTGTCGCCGCTGCCGGGCTCGGCGGCGTTCGATCGCGTCGCCGGGCGCCCGCCGCCGGCTCCCATCGTCCGCCAGGCGGGCTCGGCGGACCGGCCGGCGCTCGTGTCCCCGCCCGCGCCACGCCCCGCGGCCGCGTCAGGTCCGACGCCGGCGGCCGCGTCCGGATCGTCGGGCAGGCGGATGAGCGCGCGGCCCGCGAGCTCCCGCAGCTCCCCGAGGAGCGGCCGCGCGCCGAGGCCGCGGGCGATCGCCACCGCGTCGGTGAGAGGCTTCTTCGCTTCGGCGCGCCCGGCGCGCGCGTCGACGTTGGCGATGAGCAACGCCTCGGCCTGACGCCACAGGGCGCGGGCCGACTGGTAGCGATCGCCGAGGCCGGCCCACATGCCGGCGACGGCGGCCCAGGTCGCCGGGTCGTCGCGCCCGTCGAGGCGGCCGCGGTACGCGCGGGCGGTCGCCAGGGCGGCGTCCGCGCCCTTGCGCGTCCCGACCGTCGACGGGACGCCCGACGCGGCGACTGCGGCCTCGGCGCGCGCGAGCACGTCGGCCGAGTGCTCCCGGGCGGTCGCGACCGCGGCGAGGTCGCGCCGCTCATGGCCCTCGGCGACGGTCGACGCGTCCACCTCGAGGGCGGTCGCGGCCATGCGCGCGACGAGGACCCAGTCCTCCGTCCGGACCGCCGCCGCCCAGCCACGTTCCACGGCCCGCCGGGCATCGGCGAGATCCGCATGCCACAGGGCGTACGAGGCGGCCGCCTGGTAGACCGGCACGGTGAACTGGGAGTCGGCGACCGCCTCGACTTCGAGGAGGACCTGGCCGAGCAGACGACCGGCGAGCTCGCCGCCGTCCGATTCGATCTCGACGATGGCCAGGTTGACGACCGCGTTCACGAAGTTCACGCCACCGGGCGCCCACTCGAGGGCGCGCAGGCTCAGGTCCCGGCACTCGGTCCAGCGACCGAGCTGGAACAGGGAGTCCGAGGCGTTGCCGCCCAGGAAGTTACCGTACACGGCCTCGAGGCCCACGCGGGCCGCTTCGGCGATCCCCTCGTAGGCGATGTCGACCGCCTCGGCGCGTCGGCCGAGCAGGTCGAGGACCGTGGTCAGGTTGGCCGTCGCGCGGAAGTACTCGTCGAGCAGGCCGAGCTCCGTCGAGATCGTCCGGGCCCGGTGCAGCAGCGCGAGCGCCGATTCGGGGTCGTCCCCCCAGCCGCGGGTCACGCCGAGCGTGGTTAGGGCATGGGCCTCCGCGTCGCGAGCCTCGTCGCCGACGGCCCGGGCGACCTCGACCGCCTCCTCCCCATAACGTTCCGCCTCGGAGAACGTGCCCTCGAGCATCTTGACCTGGGCGAGCGAGGCGAGGACGAGGGCCCGTTCGCGGCTCGGCTCCCGGGGCATCAGCTCGACGGCCCGGCGGTGGGCGTGCAACGCTCCTTCCGGATCCCCCGCGGCGCGGCGGTAGCGCCCGAGGCGCTCGTTGAGGAGCCCGAGTCGGACCCGCTCCCGGCGCTCGTCGAGGCGAGCGATGGCCGATTCTGCGAAGGCGGCCGCGAGGAGTGGCCGATCCGCGGCGAACGCCGCCTCGGCCGCCCGCGCCTGGAGCCCGGGCAGGCCCTCGGCGGCGGTCGCGCCGGTCGCGAGGTCGACCTCGGTGCCGACCGGATCGGCCAGCTCGAGCGCGAGCGCGAGGTGGTCCAGGGCGTCCTGGGCCGCCTCGACGGCTTCCGCTCGTTCGGCCGCGGCGAGCGAAGCGGTCCTCGCCCGGCTCACGTCGTACGCCGCGAGCCACGTCCGGGCCGCCGCGGCCGGAGCGTCGCGGAAGGCGCTGGCCACGGCCGCCATGTGGCGCCGGCGCTGCACGGGCAGGAGGTCTGCAGCGACGGCGTGCGAGATGAGCTCATGGCGGAAGCGGATCGTCTCGACGCCCGCCGGATCCTCCTCGAGGACGAGCCAGCCGTGCTCGACGGCTTCGGCGACGCCGGCCGCCAGGTCCGCCTCGAGGTCGCCGTCACCGCGGCGCGGCAGGGACGACGAGCGCGGCGCCGAGCGAGTGGCGCTCGACTCGAGGACATCCACGATCCGGGCGAGCTGGGGCCGGGTCACGGCGCCGTCCACCGCGGCCAGGAGGCGCAGGGCGCGGCGGCACTCCGGGGAGCGCCGCCCCACCCGACCCACGACGAGCTCGCCGAGCGAGCCGCTCACAAGCGCGCCACCCTCCTCGCGGCGTGCCGCCAGGAGCTCCTCCGCCACGAGTGGATTGCCGTGGGAGCGTTCGGCGACGAGGAGGAGCACCGAGGCGGACGGGCGTTCCCCCTCGATGCCCTCGATGAGGTCGGCCAGCTCGTCGCGCCCGAACGGCAGCAGGTCGACCCGCTCTGGCGGTCGAGGCGTGTCGGCCATCGCCGCGATGTCCCGGTGCAGGGGGTGCCCGCGGGTCACCTCGTCGAGCTGGAACGTCGCGACGAGGGCCAGCCGGTAAGGGCGGCTGATCCGGGCGAGGAACGTGACGAGCGCACGCGTCGCGGCATCCGCCCGATGGAGATCCTCGACGATCAGGAGCACCGGTCGGCGCTCCCCGAGGGCCGCGAAGACGCCGAGGAGCCGCTCCATGAGTCGGGCCTGGCGGCGCTCGGGGACGGTGATCGACGGTCGGCCCGTCGCGAGCCCGAGCCGCTCGATGCGTGGCGTGAGTGCCGGGAAGAGGCGCTCGAGGTCGCTCGCGCCCGGTCCCAGGACGGCGCCGAGCTCGGCGTCGGGGATCGCGGCGAGGATCGGAGCGAGGCCGGCCACGATCGGCGCGTACGGGTCGGCCGCGCGTGCGGCGATGGGCCGGCCGCGGATCACCGTGAAGGAACCGGGCAGCGTCGCGAGGCGGCGCTCGGACTCGGACAGGAGGCGCGACGCCCCGAGCCCGCCGCTGCCACCCATCAGCAGGGTCGTCGAGCGGCCGCCGGACGCCTGGTCGAGCGCGACGGCGAGCCGCGCGAGCTCGCGTTCGCGTCCCACGAACCGCGCGCTCGTGAACCTGACGGTCATGGAGCATTCTAGGCCGCCCCGGAGGTCGCTCGGCCGGTCCTGTCTCGAACCGCCTCCGGGCGCATCCAAATGGGCCGCTCCGGCGAATACGGAGCAGGAGCGCCGGCACCCGGCGCGCGCCAGACATCGCCTTTCCCAGCGGACCCCCGGTAACCCTCACCGGGGGTCCGTGCTCTTCCGGCGACCGCAGCCCACCGGTCGGCCCAGGGCGGGCTAGGCTTGCGCGAGATGACCGCACCACGCCGCGCTCCCCACGCAGCCAACACGCTCAACGAGCTGCCCGGCGAGGAATGGCTGTATTTCACGAAGTCGGTCTGGGGGACGGCCTATCCGTCCGAGCTCGGCCACGTCCAGCGGCGGCGGCACGGCGCGAACAAGCCGCCCCGCCTCATGGCCCGCCTCATCGAGTTCTTCACGCGGTCCGGGGAGCTCGTCCTCGATCCGTTCGCCGGGGTTGGCGGCACGCTCCTGGGAGCGGCCATCGCCCAGGGTCCCCGGCGCGCCCTGGGGATCGAGCTCGAGCCCCGCTGGGCGGCGATCTACGCGGACGTGGTGCGCGACCTGCTCTCCGAGCGTGACGGTGCCGGCCCGCTCATCGCCGACCTCGGCCCGGTCGATCCGGCCGGCGTCCGGACGTTCGACCCGTCGGGCTGCGAGATGCGGGTCGGCGATGCCCTCGCGCTTCTGCCCGGGCTGCCGGACGGCTCGATCGACTTCGTCGCGACTGACCCGCCGTACAACGTGCAGCTCGCGCTCACCATGGCCGGCGGGCCGCTCGCGGAGAAGCACGCCAACCGCCGGACCGACTACGCGATGGTCACCGACGATCCGGCGGACTTCGCCAACAGCGCCGACTATCCGGCGTTCCTCGACCGGATGACGCTCGCGCTCGCGGAGATCCGGCGCGTGCTGCGAATGGGCGGCTACGCGTGCGTCATCGTGCGCGACGCCTACCAGGACGGCCGGTACTGGTTCACCGGGGCGGATCTCGCGGCCCGCGCGGCCACGATCGGCCTCGTCCCGAAGGGCGATCTCATCTGGTATCAGGCCGGCACGCGCCTCCGACCGTACGGGTATCCGACGACGTTCGTGCCGAACATCGCCCACCAGCACATCCTCGTGCTGCGGCGTGACGATGGGGCCGCAGCGCGCCGGCGGGCGGCTCGCGCCTGAGCGATCCCCGGCCCGCGGCGGCGGCGGTTCAGACCCGCTCGGGTCCGACTACGTGCGGTGGGCCTTCGCGATGTAGGCGCTGAGGAAGTCCGTCCCGTCTTCACCGTAGGACCGGTCGACCTCGCGGAACTCGGTCGCCTCGCCGGCCGCGGCGCCGGCCTCGGCGTCCTCGGCCGGACCCCCGCCCTCGGGGTCGCCGGCGCGGGGCCCGAACGATCGTCGCGCGGCGTTGAAGCCGCCCCCGCCGGCCTCGTCGGTCACGACATCGCCGAGCGTCATCCGATGGACCCAGCCGCGGCTGCCGTCCGGGCAGAGCACGAGCCAGTAGCCCCCGGAGCGTTCGAGCAGCTGGACCTCATCGCCTTCGTCGAGATCGCCGATCGCCACGGACCGTAGCGGGTCGGGCGCGTCGAGCAGGCTCACGATGCGATACCGGATGCGGCGTCGCTCCGCGCCGACCGAGGTCTCGACGGCGCTGTGGTTGAACGACTGCCGGTCGTGGGTGACCGCCGCGTAGCGGGGGTCGGCCTTGCGCGCCTCGATCAGCGACGGCCGCCGCCAGCGTGGGATGCCGCTCTCGTCGGTGAGGCGGGCCCCGTCGCCCGGATGGCTCGGGACGAGGGTGGACGCCGGAACGCGGGCGAGCCGCGCCGCGTTCGCCGCCAGGACCTCGTCCGGCGCAGGCGGTTCGCCGTCGCGGCGGCGCTTGCCGAACATGAAGAACGCCATCGCCGCCGTCGTCGTGGCCGTGGTCGAGATCGCCGCGATGAGCATGCGCGT
>DASVIK010000231.1:0-4397 GCA_036382135.1 Candidatus Limnocylindrales bacterium
GACCCGGCAATCGTGACCATCGTCGCGAGCGGGCTGCCGGCCATTCGCAAGCTGCCGTGGACCGTGGCGCACGACGTCGGCGGACCCGACGAGGACCCGTTCCGTCGGCCGAACCGCTACGACTACCAGGACGTGAACACCTGGAAGGACCTCGCGCCCAAGTACGCCCTCCAGATCTGGCGCGACTACCGGGCGACCGGCGATCGGGAGCTGCTCCGGACGACGTGGCCGTCCATCGTCCGGGTCCTCGACACCCTGGCCACCCACGACACGGACGGCGACGGGCTGCCCGAGCACGACGGCAGCCCCGACCAGACGTACGACACGTGGCCGATCGTGGGTCCGTCGGCCTACGGCGGCTCGCTCTGGCTGGGGGCGCTCCGGGCCGCCGAGGAGATCGCTCGCGTCCTCGGGGACCCGACGGCCGACACGTGGGCGGCCCGGTACGCGCGCGGCCGGGAGGCGTTCGAGCGGCGGCTCTGGCGCGACGGCTACTACGCCTTCGACGACGGCGGCGGGACGAGCTCGGACAGCGTCATGGCCGACCAGCTCGCGGGGCAGTGGTACGCGGACGTGACCGGCCTGGGCGATCTCGTCGCCCCGGATCGAGTGACGGCCGCCCTCCGGACCGTCCATGAGCGCAACGTCTGCGGCTTCGGCCGGGGCACCATGGGGGCGGTCAACGGCACCCGACCGGACGGCTCCGTGGACCGCTCGAGCGAACAGTCCCAGGAGGTCTGGGTGGGCACGTCGTACGCGCTGGCCGCGTTCATGATCGGTCGCGGTCTCGTCCAGGAGGGCTGGGAGACCGCCGCCGGCACCGCCCGGGTGACCTACGAGCGCGGCCTGTGGTTCCGGACGCCCGAGGCGTACGACGAGAACGGCGACTTCCGGGCGGCGATGTACCTCCGCCCCCTCGCGATCTGGTCGATCGAGGATGCCCTCCGGCGGACGCGCGCCGGGACCAGGGTGGTCGCGCCGACGAACGCCGGTTGACCGTCGCCTGATCGGTCAGGCGCGCGCAGCCCGCTGCCGGGCCACGAAGGCGCCGATGCGCCGCAGCGCCTCCTCGAGGCCGTCGTAAGACGTGGCGTAGCAGGCCCGCACGTGACCCTCGCCGGATGGTCCGAACGCACCGCCCGGGACGACCGCGACATGCTCCTCCTCGAGCAGGCGTGCCGCGAACGTCTCGCTGTCCAGCCCGGTCGCCGCGGTGACCTCCGGGAACGCATAGAACGCGCCGCGCGGTTCGAATGTCGGGAGGCCCATCGCGTTGAACCCGTCGACGACGAGGCGCCGCCGCCGGTCGTACTCGGCGACCATCGCCCGGACGTCGCGCTCCCCGTCGGTGAGGGCACGCAGCGCCGCGTCCTGGGCCGTCGTGGATGCGGACATGATCCCGTACTGGTGGACCTTGACGATCCCCTCGAGGAGCGCGGCCGGGGCGCACAGCCAGCCGACGCGCCAGCCGGTCATCGCGTACGCCTTCGAGAAGCCGCCCATGAGGATCGTCCGGTCACGCATGCCGGGGAGTGCGCTCATCGCCCGGTGCTGGTACGAGCCGTACGCGAGGCGGTCGTAGATCTCGTCGCTGTAGACGAGCAGGTCATGGCGCACCGCGATCGCGGCCAGCTCGTCCTGGACATCGGGCGGCAGGACGGCGCCGGTCGGGTTGCACGGATAGCCCAGGAACAGCGCCTTCGTGCGCGGCGTGATCGCCGCCTCCACCGCCGCCGGATCGAGCGCGAAGTCATCCGCGAGGCTCGTCGCCACGTGGCGGACGACGCCGCCCGAGAACGTCACAGCGGGGACGTACGAGACGTACGACGGCTCGTGGACGATCACCTCGTCGCCCGGGTCGCACGTGGCCCGGAGGGCGAGGTCGACCGCCTCCGACGCGCCCACCGTGATGAGGATCTCGCAGGCCGGGTCGTAGCGGACGCCGTACAGCCGATCGAGGTGGTCGGACAGGGCCCTTCGGAGCTCGATCGTGCCGTAGTTCGAGGTGTAGTGGGTGCGGCCGCGGCGGAGGCTGTCGATGCCGGCCTGGACGATGTGCTCGGGCGTGTCGAAGTCGGGCTCACCGACGCCCAGGCTGATGACGTCGTCCATCGTCGCGAGGATGTCGAAGAAGCGCCGGATGCCGGACGGCGGCACTTCCCGCACCCGACGGCTCAAGGCCCGCTCGGCCAGGGGCGCGCGGACGCCCGGCGCAGGCGGAGCGAGGTCCGGGATGGCGGCCGCGATCGGCTGCGCAGGCTCGGTCGTCACCGCGTCAGAGTACCCCGGCCGGTCCGCCTGCGGCGTCCGGCCAGGGTGGGTGCCCGGCGGGTGGGCGCGCTATTCGATCCCGGCGGGGATCATGACCTCGGGGATCGGATCGGCAGCCTCGCCTTCGGGCTTCGTCCCGGTCGCGCCGGGCGTCTCGGTCGTGAAGGCGGCCGGGCGGAATTCCGCAAGGCGCTTCAGGGTGAGCATCTGGCGCTGGACCATGACGAACACGCCGAACCCGAGGAGCGAGCCCATGAGTCGGGCGCCGAGTCCGTAGGCCCCGTCGTAGCGGACGCGGACGCGCTCGATGAGCCGCGTCCTGCCCTCCCCGATCGGGTCGAGGATCATCGCCCACGACACCGCGAATTCGCGCGGCGTCGTCTGGAGCATCGCGCCGGAGAACCGCAGGCCCGGGGTCACGCGCTCGTCCGCCGGGATGCGCCAGTCTGTGCCGCGTTGCTTGTCGACGAGCGCCGTGTCCGTGTACATCACCAGCGCGTGGCTCGGATCCACGACGCGCGCCTCGAAGCCGCCCTTGGGGTCGGTCGCGATGATGTCGCCGGCTGCGAGGGTCTGCCACTCGGGCACGATCTCCGTCGCGCTCTTGCCTTTCATGTCGAGCCGGTCGTAGCTGTACCAGCCCCCGCGTCCGTAACCCATCTGGGCGAGCCACGGCCAGATGGCGCCGGGGGGCGCGTCCACGATGAGGCTCCGGGTGGTCGTTCCGAACGGGTCCGCGACCAGGTCGTCCCCGGGCAGGGCGCGGGTCGCGTCCGCCGGGTCCACTCCCCAGGTCCGATAGGTCGACACGGCCGCGGCGCTCGCGCCGCCCGCGACTGCCAGCCCGATGCCGATGATGAGCTTCTTGCGCATCGTTCACCTCCGCCGCGATGGTGCGCGCGATGACGCCCCGTGGCGAGTGCCGAAGGTCCCGCGGGGCGTTCAGGCGGCGGGGTCGAACCCGGCCGTCGGTCAGTGCGCCGCGGCGAGGATTGCCGCCCGCTCGGCGGGTGTCGGGCCGTTCGGATCGTCCGCCAGGGCCAGCTGGGTGGGCTCAAGGCCGCGCCAGTCGGCGCCGGCCGTGATCGCCTCATAGCCCCGCGCGAGCCGGAGCAATGGCGCCTCGGACCACGGCGCGCCGATGAACTGGAGCCCGACCGGCAGGCCCTCCGAGAGCCCGCACGGGATCGAGACCCCGGGCAGGCCGGCCATGTTCACGGGCAGCGTACAGGCATCCGAGAGGTACATCGCCACCGGGTCGGCCAGCCGGGCTCCGAACCGGAACGCGACCGACGCGCTCGTCGGGGCGACGATGGCGTCGAAGCCGGCCGCCCAGACCGCGTCGAAGTCCTGCTTGATGAGCGTCCGCACCTTCTGGGCCTTGAGGTAGTAGGCGTCGTAGTAGCCGGCGGACAGGGCGTACGTCCCGAGCATGATCCGGCGCTTCACCTCGGCCCCGAAGCCGTCGCCCCGCGTCGCGAGGTAGTTGGCCAGGACGTCCCCGTCGTCGCGCCGGGCCAGCCCGTAGCGGATCCCGTCGTAGCGGGCCAGGTTGGCCGAGGCCTCGGCCGGGGCGACGATGTAGTACGTCGCGAGCCCGTAATCCGTGTGCGGCAGGCTCACCTCGTCGACGATCGCGCCCGCCGCCTCCAGGGCCGCGACCGCCTCGCGGATCCGCCGCTCGAGATCGGGGTCCATGCCCGCCAGGAAGTACTCGCGGGGCAGGCCCAGGCGCACGCCGCGCAGGCCGCTGGCGGCCTCGTCGTCCCCGGGCAGCCGGAGCAGCTCGTCCGGCACGGGTACCGGCGCCGAGGTGGAATCGCGCTCGTCGCGGCCGGCCACGGCGTGCAGGAGCGCGGCCGCGTCGCGAGCGTCGCGCGCGAACGGCCCGCTCTGGTCGAGCGAGCTCGCGAACGCCACGATGCCGTAGCGCGAGACCCGCCCGTACGTCGGCTTCATGCCCACGATGCCGCTGAGCGCTGCCGGCTGGCGGATCGAGCCGCCGGTGTCGGTGCCGATGCCGAGTGGGGCGTGATACGCCGCCACCGCCACCGCCGACCCGCCACTGCTGCCGCCGGGGACCGTGTCCAGGTCCCACGGGTTGCTCGTCGGCCCGAAGGCGCTGT
>DASVIK010000232.1:0-12875 GCA_036382135.1 Candidatus Limnocylindrales bacterium
CTCGGTCGAGCCGATGATGCGTCGCCTCGTCGGCGAGAACCTGAGCCTCGTGCTCGAGCTCGACCAGGGTGCCGGGCATGTCCGGGCCGACCCCAGTCAGCTCGACCAGATCCTCGTCAACCTCGTCGTCAATGCCCGCGATGCCATGCCCAGCGGCGGGACCGTGACCATCGAGACCCGGAGTGTCGAGTTCGACGACCTGGGCGCGGCCGAACACCCCGGTATCGAAGCCGGCACCTACGTCCTGCTCGGAGTGAGCGACACGGGGATCGGGATGGACAGCGAGACACGCGAGCACGTCTTCGAACCGTTCTTCACGACGAAGGAGGCCGGCAAGGGAACAGGCCTCGGCCTTGCCACGATCTACGGGATCGTCCACCAGGCCGGCGGCCACATCTGGCTCGACTCGGAGCCAGGACTCGGGTCGTCGTTCAACCTCTCCTTCCCCCGGTTCGATGCAGCCGCGGAGAACGCCCGGCCCCCTCCTCCCGACGCGACCCCGATGCAGGGGGGCGGCACCGTCCTGCTCGTTGAGGACGAGCCCGTGGTCCGCGAGATGACGAGACAGGCGCTCCTTCGGTCCGGATACAACGTGATCGCGGTCGCGGATGGTACCGAGGCCATGGAGCGGGCGGACCGGCTGGATGAACCGTTCGAGGTGCTCGTCACGGACGTCATCATGCCCAACATGTCCGGCATCGAACTCGCCGATCGGATGATGGATCGGTATCCGCGAGTCGGGGTCGTGCTCGTTTCGGGGTACACGGCCGAAACCCTGGGTCTCGAGCGGGTGATCGCCCGCGGCGCGACGTTCGTGTCGAAACCGCTCTCGACAGCGCAGCTCCTTGTCGCGATTCAGGAAGCCCGGCAGGTGCGGCGTGCGGCGCCGGCGAGGAAGCGTACGCGCCGCTGACGGTGACGGATCGCCCATCCGGCGCCCGGCCGAGGCCGCGGTGCGGATCCATCCTCGGGTCAGTCGATCCGGCCACCTGTCGCGCGGCTCGCGCCGGCATCCGCGCCGCCATCGATGTCCGAGCCGAGTCCGTGGCCGGTGAGCCGGCTGCGCTGGTCGAGGAGATACAGGACGCCGAGCGACGGCGCGATGACCAGGGCAGCGACGATGAACACGATGACCAACCCGTCGAGGGCGCCGGCCGGGGCCGCCGCGTCGGCCAGGGAGAGGGATCGCGGCAGCACGTCCGGGTATTGCGCCACGCCCCAGCCCCAGACGACCGCGACGACCGCGCCCACGGCGAGCAGCCGGGTGCCGCGCGGGGCGGCCCGGCGCAACAGGAGCAGCGCCGCGGTGCCCAGGACGCCGGACGCGGCGATGAGCGGCCAGCCGCGGCTGGTCAGCTCGTCGGCGAGGATCGGGGCATCGGCGCGCAGGACGCCGATCCCGAGGATCGCCAGTGCCCCGGTCGCGATCGCGGCGACGGTGGCCCGGCGCAGGAAGTAGGCGACGAGGTCGGGCGCCGAGCTTCGCCGGGCGTCGGCGACGAGGAACACCGCCGCGAGGTACGCGCAGGTCGCGACGGCCAGCAGGCCGATGAGCACGGACGTGGGGTTCAGCCAGCTCGTCCAGGGGTCGCCGGCCGCATTGCCCGCCGGGACCCGTCCGCTGGCGATGGCCCCACCGGCGGCGCCGAGGAAGAACGGCGTGATGACCGAGGAGACGGCGAAGACGGCGCCGGCGGCCCGCCGGCCGACGAGGCCCTCCGCGACCGGGCGGAAGGCGAACGCCGAGCCCCGCAGGACGATTCCGAGAGCCGCCAGGCTGAGCGGCACGAACAGCGTGGACATGATCGCGGCGAAGGCGGGCGGAAAGGCAGTCCAGAGGATGACCAGGTCGAAGATGAGCCACGTGTGGTTCGCTTCCCAGACCGGCCCGATCGCCTCGGCGATGAGCGTCCGGGGCCGAAGCCCGCGGGCACTTCCGCCGGCCACGAGGTCCCAGAAGCCTCCGCCGAAGTCGGCTCCCCCGAAGACCGCGTAGGCCGTGAGGCCGAGCCAGAGCACGACCGCCGTCAGCTGGACCGCCGTCATCCCTCCGGCCCCCCTGGGCGCGAGCGTGGACCGTACGGGATGGATCCCTGGTCCATCGCATCCTCGTGGGCCCGCCCGCCCGGCGCGGCGGCGTCCTGGGCGGCCCACCGTCGCTGGAGCCCGCGCAGGGCGACGAGGGTGACGACTCCGAGCGTGGAGTACAGGACGACCACACCGACGAAGGTGGCCTGGACTCCCGGAGCGTGGGTCACCGCGTCCGCCGTCCGCAGGATGAGATAGACGACCCACGGCTGACGACCCACCTCCGTGACGATCCAGCCCGCTTCGAGCGCGACGATCGCCCCGATGCCCGAGACCGCGGCCGCCCGCAGGAACCACCGGGCGGTGGCGTGGTCGCGCCGCCGCACCCGGAGCGCGAGGCCCCACAGCCCGAGCAGGACCAGGGCGGTGCCGATCCCGACCATCGCGTTCCAGGACAGGTGGACGATCGACGCCGGGGGTCGCTGGTCGACCGGGATCGCGTCGAGGCCCGTGATCACCGTGTCCGGGCTGAACCCGGCCAGCAGCGAAGCGACCTCCGGGATCTGGAGCCCGCCGACGATGCGCCCGTCGACGAGGATGCCGCCGAGTGTCTCGGGCTGGTGCGCGCCGGTGACCGAGATCAGCTCCATCGCCGCGAACTTGGCCGGCTGGTCCGCAAGGACGCCGCGTGCCGCGACGTCGCCGACCGCCACCTGCACGGGCGCCGCGATCGCCGCGAGGACGAACGGGATCGCGAATCCGAGGCGGACGTAGCGGTCGGCATGGCCGCGCAGGAGGGCGACGGCGTAGACCGAGGCCAGCAGGAACCCGGTCACCATGTAGCCCGCGAGGAGCATGTGCGGGACCTCGTAGACCGTGGCTCGATTGAAGAGGACCTCGAGGGGCACCACCGTCGCGACGCGGCCATCCGGCCCCAGGGTGAAGCCGGCCGGTTGGTTCATCCACGCGTTGGCCGCCACCACGGAGATCGTCCCGCCGATGCCCGACACCGCGACGGGGATGCCGCTCAGCAGGTGGACCCGGGGCGACAGGCGGCGCCAGCCATAGATGTAGATGGCGATGAAGATGGCCTCGAGGAAGAAGAAGAGGCCCTCGACCGCGAACGGGAGGCCGAACGCGCCGCCGAAGCGGCCCATGAGCCCCGGCCACAGCAACCCCATCTCGAAGGACAGCACGGTGCCGGTCACCGCCCCGACCGCGAACGTCACGGCCATCACGGTGGACCAGCGGCGTGCCAGCAGGAGCGCCGCTGGATCGCGCCGCCGGAGTCCGATGGCGTTGGCGATCAGGACCATCGTCGGCAGGCCGACGCCGAGGCAGGCCAGGACGATGTGGAACCCCAGGGTGAACGCCATCTGGGATCGCGCGGCGAGCAATTCGGGCGGCACGGCGGGGATCATCGGGGATGGGCACCGGAACGACGGCCAGCGGACCGGCCCGCCCATGATCTCGGGCGCGATGCGGGTGACCGTGCGAATCGTACCGCGGACCCGGCGGTCACGCCGACTCCTTCGTCGGGCTGAACCGCGCGGCCCGCCCGAACCGGCGCGGAGGTCGGCCGGTCAGCGGTGGTGGCGCAGCCAGTGGACCACGCCGGCCACCGCCACGGCCTCGACCGCGAGCACGGGCAGCCATGCGAGCCCACCTGGGTCGGAGGGCCCGCCACCGACGCCGGTCGCACGGATCCGAACGACCGGCAGGGTGTGCCATCGCTCGAACACGAAGGCGTCCGACGCCTCGAGCGCGCCCGGCACCGCCATCCGCCCGATGATCCCGAGGCTCCCGATCACGAGCCGGAAGCCCGCCAGCCAGGCTTCCCGGTCGGTCACCTCCTCGGCGATGCCCGAGAAGGCGCCCCTGGGCAGGATCACCTGCACGTGCGGATCGGACTCGATGTTCCGGAACCAGTGCGTGGACCGGCCGAACCCGGCCACACACCACACGGCGCCGTCGTGGATCGCATATCCGAGTGGCGCATCCCGCGTGCGACCGCTCTGGCGGCCCGTCGTCCGGAGGACCATCATCGAACCGGTCAGCGGGGTCGCGAACAGCGGACCCAGGCCGGCCTTGATGGCCGGCACGGTGCACCAGCGATTGACGGCCAGGAAGCCGCGATGGAGCGGCGCCAGGAGCTGCTCGAGCCGGGGACCGTAGCCGAGCTCGCCGAAGTCATTCGATCCGTGGGATCCGACGGTATCCACCGGCACCTCCGAGCCCACCCGGGGACTCGGCACGATCTCAGCGCGTCTCCGGGAGACGGGCAAGTGCCATCCGGACCGCCGCGCCGGGTCGACTGACGGTCGCGGGCGGCGAGTATGCTCGGCGGGTGGCGACACCGCAGACGGGCATCTTCGCGCTCGGCACGATGTCCCACGCCTACCTCGAGTTCGACCGGGGCGCCGGCGCCGACGCGCACGAGGTCGTGCGGAGCGTCGCGAGCCTGCGCGAGCCCCGGACGACGATCGGCGGCGTCAACCTCGTCGCCGGCTTTCGGCCCGAGCTGTGGGCATCGGTCGCGCCGGACCTCTGCCCGCCCGGGCTCACGGGTTCAACGAACCCATCGTCGGCGCCGACGGCTACACCCTCGCGGCGACCCAACACGATGTCGTCGTGTCGCTGGCCGGCGCCGCGTATGACGTCGTGTTCGATGCGGCGCGGGGCGTCGTCGCGGGGCTGGCGTCCCAGGCGGCCCCGGGGCACGAGGTGGTCGGCTGGCCGTACCACCGGGACCTCGACCTGACCGGATTCGTGGACGGCACCGCGAACCCGACGCTGCTCGAGGCGGCCGCCGCTGCGATCGTGCGGCCGGGCGCTCCCGGCGAGGGCGGCAGCGTCCTGCTGCTCCAGCAGTGGGAACACGATGCGGTCGCCTGGGAGACCCTGCCGGTCGCGGAGCAGGAACAGGCGATGGGACGCCGGAAGCTCGAGGGCGACGAACTCGACCCGATGCCCGAGACATCGCACGTCTCCCGCACGGACCAGGATCGCTTCGGCCCGATCTTCCGGCGGAACATCGGCTACGGCACCCTGGGCCGGCACGGCACGCTCTTCGTGGGCTTCAGCCGGGACCGCGACCGGCTCGACGCCATGCTCGGCAGCATGTGCGCCCGCGGTGGCGGACCCCGTGATCGACTGACCGATTTCGCGCAAGCCGTGACCGGCGCCTACTACTTCGTCCCATCGACGGAGGCGCTCGCGTCGTTCGCGATCGAGTCCGCGGATCGAGCGGCACGAGACGCCTGATCGGATGAGGACCCCTCGACCGCCGGCGCGATCCGCGGCCTCGACCCGGATGGTGCCCCTGATGGCGCTGATCCTGCTGAGCCTGTCGTGGCTCGCCGCCTGCGGGTCGACCGCGCCGCAGGCGCCTCCGTCGTCGCCTTCGCCCGGGACCGTGGCGCCAGTCGGTTCGCCCACGGCCGGCAGTGCCACGGCCGCCGCCGCCCGCCCGGCCTGGTTCGACATCCGGATGACGGACGTCCTGACCGGCCAGACGTTCGCGATGAACGACTTCGCCGGGAAGGTCGTGCTCGTCGAGGCGATGGCGGAGTGGTGCCCCACGTGCATCGAACAGCAGCGCGAGGTGCAGAAGCTGCACGACCTGTTGGCAAGCTCGAGTGAGGTGGTCTCGGTCAGCCTCGATATCGACGTCCACGAGGACGCGCCGTCGCTCAAGCATTACGCGACGTCGTTGGGCCACGCCTGGCACTACGCCGTCGCTCCCCTGGAGGTCGCCCGGGCGCTCGGCAACCTCTACAGCGCCGAGTACCTCAACCCGCCGTTCTCACCGATGCTCCTCATCGACCGGGGCGGCGTCGCGACGAGCCTGCCCTATGGCGTGAAGACCGCGGACTACCTGCGCGCGACGGTCGAGCCGCTGCTGACTCCCTGACCGCGGTGGACATCGCGCTCACATCGTTCGTGCTCGGCCTGCTGGCGACGACGAGTCCGTGCGTCCTGCCGCTCTACCCGGGCTTTCTGGCCTACCTGAGCGGTCAGACCGAGACCGCCCCGGCCCTCACCCGGGTGCTCCTGGGGCCCGTCGTCCTGCTCGGCGTCCTGACGATGATGCTCGCGCTCGGTGCGTTGATCGCGACGCTGGCGATCTCGGTCGGCAGGGCACTGGCCGTGATCATCCCGCTCGCCGACGCGGCGATCCTGGTGCTCGGCGTCGTCCTGCTCCTCGACCGCAACCCGTTCAGGAGCCTGCCCCAGGTCCGCATCCCCGTCCTGCGCCGGCCGTTGCTGAACGCCTACCTCTACGGCCTGCTGTACGGCCCGATCGCGCTGCCCTGCTCCGGACCGCTGGTCGTCGCGATCTTCGCACTCTCACTCAGCGTGGCGGACGCGCTCCCCAAGCTGTGGGTCTTCCTGTGGTTCGGACTGGGCTTCGGGGTCCCCCTGCTCGCGATCTCCTTCCTGTCAGGCACCCTCCAGCACCGATCGGCGACGTTGTTCGCGCGGCACAGCCGGCGCATCAACGCGATCGGCGGGATCCTGCTCATCGGCGTCGCCGTCTACGACCTCGCCCAGAACTGGGCGATGCTCACGGCGTTCTACTCCTGACCCGTCGGGTCCTGACCGGGCTCCGCCGCCCTTCAGTCGACGGCCGGGCCGAGGCAGCGCACCACCGACAGCGGCTCGCCGCCTGCCCGGAACCGGTGACCGAACGACGCGGCGCACGCGAACGTGTCGCCCCGACGGACGGGACGCGCCCCGAAGTCGCCGATGAGCGTCCCCTCCCCCGCCGTCACGACGTCGATGGAGAACCGGCCGTCCTCGACGGCGATCTCGTCCTGCACGTCCAGGCGGGTCGCGTCGAAGAAAGGCAGGACGTCGTCATGGAAGAGCCGGGTCTCGAGCGAGGCGCCAGAGCGCCGGACGATCCGTGGCTCCTGGCGAGCTCGGGCGAGCGTCGCCTCCCGATCGGCGGCCCGGTAGTCGATCATGTCGAGGGCGACCTCCCAGCCGAGTCCCATCGTCGCCCCGTCGTCGTCCGCGCCGTCCGTCTCCGCGATGACGATGTGGTCGGTGGGCTCCTGGATCTCGATGAAGGAGACGCGCGGACCGAGGTAGTGCGGCACGCCGGCGTGGGCGACGACGACCTCGCCGGCTCGGATCTCCGTCCGGTGGAGCGTGGCGCGGACCGCCGCGCGGTCGTGACCCCGGGCGGCGGCGGCGAACGCCTCGCGGTCGATCCCGGGCCGGAAGCCGATCCCGGCATAGGCCGGCTCGAGCCCATCGCCCGGCGTCCCGAGGAGGATCCACGCCTCGGTCTTGCCGAAGGGCGAGCCGAGATGGCGGGTGGCCCATTCCCGGCTCGGATGGGCGTGGAGCGGCACCTGGCCGGCCGGCGAGAGGAGCTTGACGAGGATCCCCGCGATCGGGCCCCAGCGCGCCGCGAAGGCGGCGCCCACCACGGCCTCGGACGCCGTCTCGATGATCTCGCGGAGCGTGATCGGACCCACGCCCGGCACCTCGACCGCGCTCAGGCCCTGCGGAGCGCCGTCAGGGGCGGGGTTGTTGGCCAGGGTGCACGAGCCGACCCAGTCCTCCGACCACCAGTCGTCGGGCCGATCGGGCAGCCCGCGGAACGCGCGCGAGAGCCGGCCGCCCTCGTAGAAGCGATACAGCGGGTGGTAGCCGAGCGCCAGCGGCGCCCGGATGGCCGCGCCGATCGCCGCGGATCGATCCATGGCGCGCGGACCGTCAGGCCGGGACCGGCTGGATCCGCTGGACGCGCGCGCTGAACGCGTCGAGGTCGGCGGCGCCGTCGAGTGCGCCGATCTCGAGGTCGTAGTGCCGGGTCTCGCCCGGCTCGAGCATCAGGAGCTCGCCGCGTTCGCGGGCGTCCCAGCGGCCGGCATCGCGGTTCGTGCTGGGTTCCATCGCCATCGCGTACGTGTCCTCGCCCATCATCCGCCAGACGGTGTGATGGCCGAGCTGGTCCAGGCGGAAGACCTGGTACACGCCGAGGCCGAGTCCCCGGTTCACGATCGCGACCGGGACGGTCCCGGCCGGCTCGGCGACGAGCTCGTGCTCGAAGCAGGCCTCGGTGAAGTTCGGGATGGGGTCGCTCAGCGTTCGATACCCCTCGATGGGGACGCCGTAATCGGTCGTGGTCGCGGACGACGGCACGAGCAGCTCGGAACCCGCATCGACGACGGGGAATCCGGCGTTGCAGTGATACAGGAGCATGTGGCTCGTCCGGCTGTGGCCGGTGTTCTCGACCTCGTCGTGGATCGTGAAGCGGCTCTCGCCCACCCGCGCCTCGATCCGCCGTCGGAGCGTGAGGTGCTCGCCGAAGATCGTGGACTGGAGGACCTCGCCCTCGGCCCACAGGACGCACTCGTCGCCGTCCCAGCGCTCGCCGTAGCCGACGAGGCGGGCCGGCAGCCCACCCACCCGGCCATGCAGGGCGAAGGGCTGGGTCTTGCGGATGTGCGGCTGGTGGAAGTCCTCCGCGCTGTCCTCGCCCGGGCCCAGCGTGTGGTCGAGCCCGCACGTGACGACCATCCCGCCGCCCCACGCGCGGAACCAGCCCCACGGATCGTTCTCGTAGTACCACGGCCCGACGGTGCCCGGGTTCGCGATCCAGGCGAGCGGCCGGCCACCCATCTCGCAGCGGCCGACGTCGAAGGTCCGGTCGACGACCACGTCGAAGCTGAAGCCGGTGCCGGTGCGGAACTCGAGGAGCCGCACGCCGCGGCCCATCCCGTCGCCGAGCGTCACGAGGCGGACTCCGGCCACCTGGTCGAGGCGGCCGACGCGGCGGAGCAGCTGGACCTTCGGGATCGACCGTCCCCAGAGTTCAGGCATGGAGGCCTCCTGTGTTCGTGCCGGGGACGCCTCCGGCGGGAAAGGTGCGGGGGCCCGGCGAGACCGGACCCCCGGGTGAAACGACCTCAGGAGCGGCGGCGAGTCGACGACCCGCCGAGGCTCACCACTCGCCGGACATCTCGCGAAGCTCGTCCGGGGTGGGCGGCCGCTCGGATGCGGCGTCGCCCGCCCTCTGGATCCAGTCGACCTTGCCCGTCGCACGCATGTAGACGAGGACGAGGACGCCGACGACGGTCCAGATGCCGACGAAGATCACGGCGTAGTTGAACGGCGCGGCAGGAAAGGTCCCGCCGCCGATCGTGAGCGGGTCGCCGCCGATCAGGCCGATGGCGAACAGGCCCACCAGGATCATGCCGAGCGTCGAGAGCAACGGGAACAGCCCGTGCAGCAGCCAGTTGAACTCGCTGCGCCGCTCACGCCAGTACAGGTTGAAGGCCGCGATGTTGCCCAGGCTGTAGATGAGCAACACCACGAATCCGATGATCGTGCCATCGATGAAGTACTGGTTCTGGACCGCGACGTTGAGCGTCGGGGCCGTTCCGTCCGCAGCGTTCGGGGTCGCGATGAGCGCGAACCCGGTCAGGCCAAAGCCGGTTGCCAGGGCCAGCACCCACTGGGCGATGATCGCGTTGACCGGTGTCCTGTACTCGGGATGAACCTTGGCGAACCACTTGGGGAACGCGCCATCCACGCCCATCCGGTACCACATCCGGGTACCGACGTTGGCACACGCGATCGAAACGGCGATCACGGAGCTGACGAGCATGACCAGCAGGATGCCCCAGGCCCCGCCCCAGAAGCGCTGGGCGAGCTGGATGCCGGGCAGCGGCGAGGCCGCCGGGATGTCCTTGAAGTTGTCGGTCCCCCAGCCGACCATCACGCCCCATTGCATGACGACGATGAAGATCCCGAACAGGATCACCGAGCCGATGAGGGCGCGCGGGACGTTGCGCCGCGGGTTCTCCGACTCCTCGGCCATGGGCGCCGCGCCCTCCCAGCCCGTGAACGCCTGGATGGCAAACACCGCGGCGAGGAACAGGCCCGAGATGCTCGTGGCATTGCCCGGATCGAACGGCTTGAGGTTGAGACCGCCGGGTCCCGGGCTCGCGAGGCTCCACAGGCCGAGCACGGAAACGACGACGAGCTCGATGCCGCCGGTGATCACGAGCGTCTTGCCCGACACCTGGACGCCGCGGTACTGGATCACCGCGACGATGCTGACGGCGACGACCATGAACGCCAACGGGAACCAATCCGGCCAGCCGAGCGAGCTGGACACGACCCAGCCGCCGAACACCGTCACCGCGCCCAGGACGAGCGGCGCGTAGATGATGTTCAGCCACGACACCAGGAAGCCGAAATGGGGGTTCATGCCCCGGCTGACATAGGTGTAGTACCCACCAGCCGACGGGACCGCCCGGGCCAGCTGGGCGAGCACGATCGCCGTGAGCAGGACGATCACGAATGCGATCGGATAGGCCAGCGGCGCGGCGAGGCCGGCCTGGCCGACGATGAACGGCGTGTAGAACAGGGCCGCGATGCCGGGCGCCACCATCGTGAGGCTCTGCATGAAGATCGATGGAAGCTTGAGCGCGCCGGCTTTCAATCCGGTTTGGGCGACGCTCACTCCCGTCGCTGATTGGACCGCCATGTGTCACTCCTCATGTGCACTACGTACGTCTGGGCTTGACGCAGGACCGGGGTGATTTGGACGTGGGCACCCTCCTCAGGACTCGCGGCGCGCCGGCTCTCCATCGCGCATCGCGCGGAGCCCTCGATCGCAGACGGTTCGTTCCACGGCGCCTCCCTAGAAGATCGCGATGGGGTTCCAGGGCGACCCGGTGCCACCCGGCAGCCGGAGGGGCAGGCCCACGACCATGAATTCCCATCGCCCCTCGGCTTCGCATGCCTTGGCCAGGTCCTCGAACTGCAGGCTGTCCGAGGTGCACATGCCCATCGCGACGATCTGCAGCGGGTGGATCGGGTAGAGCATCCCGGGCACGGTGCTCGGGACCGCCTCGCCGTCGCCGTCGGGCAGGAATGCGGCGATCCGGCGCTCGTGCATCCACGGCACGGTGTCGACGTGCAGGCCGGCCTTGCCCTCGCCGACCGGCGGCCAGCCGTTGTCCCAGGCACCGAGCTCCAGGCGGCGGCGATGGTGACCGGTCCGGTAGACGAAGATGTCGCCCTCGCCCAGGTGGACGCCTTGCGCCACCTCGCAGGCCTCGAGCTCGGCGCGCGTCACGGCCTCGCCGGGCTCGAGCCAGGGCACCCCCCGGAAGCGAGGGATGTCGAGCAGGACGCCGCGGCCGACGACACCGTCGTGCAGCGCCGCGATGTCGAGGGTCGTCCCGCCCTGCGAGGTGAGGACCTCCTCGGCCGGCAGGCCGTTGTACGTCAGGCCCTTGTACGAGATGTGGCACAGCGCATCGATGTGGGTGTGGCAGTCGCCGTGGCAGGCCATCCCCAGGTAGTCGAGCCCGAAGCGCAGGCCGTGCGAATGGATGTCGATGTCGTGGCCCTGGGTGACCATGTGGATCGCCGGGTTGGGGTTGTCCGGCCCGGCGACCGTGTTGATCGGGATCTCCATCGACACCCGGCGCCCGGAGCGCACGAGTCCGGCCGCCGCCCGGACCATCTCCGGGGTGATGTAGTTGAGCGTGCCGAGCTGATCGTCCGGCCCCCACCGTCCCCAGTTCTTGACCGACTCGAAGATGTGGTCGAACTCCTCGAGGCTGACCATCGGGCCGACCGTCCGGGCGCTGACCATCGTCGTGCCTCCTCCTAGCCCTGTGCCTGGGTCCCGGTCATCGTCAACCCGCCACCAGCCCGTGGTGGCCGGGTCCTCGCGGGATGACCGGCCAGATGTCCACGACGACGTCGTCCTCGACGACGTGGAACGCGTCGTACCAGTTGACGGTGGACGGCGAGTACCCCGGAACGAGGGCAAGGCTGTCGCCCACCTTCAGGCTCGAGCCGTCGGTCGCGGCGAAGATCCCGTGCTCCTCGTCGAACCGGAACGAGGATTCCGGATGTCCCACGATCGAGGCCATGTCACCGGCCCCGACCGACTTGTTCCCGGCGTCCACGATGACGCGGTCGCGCGGTCGGCTGATGACCGTCGCCTGCACCGTCAGCGAGTGTTCGAACCCGCCGACCATCCGGCCGTGGAAGTTGTCCATGACGACATAGGTACCGGCCTGGATCTCGGTCACGCCCGGGTACGCGGCGGTCCAGTCCCAGGTCGCCGTGCCGCCTGCCGAGCGGATCGGGCACGGGATCCCGTCCTGCTCCAGGAGATCCGCGATGCCCACGAACATGGCCATCGCCGTCCGCTCGCGCTCGTGGCGCAGCTCGCGCTCCGGCGTGAGCGAGCAGTGGCCCTCGTAGCCGGTGAGCCCCCGGAACCGGAGGCCGGGCAGGTCGCCGACGGCACGGGCGAGCGCGAGCGCCGCCTCGGGCGTGTCGACACCGCAGCGATCCATGCCATCGTCGATCTCGATCATGACGCCGAGCTCGGTGCCTGCGGCCCGGGCGGCGGCGGCGAGCTCCGCGGCGTTGCCGGCATCGTCGATGGCGACCATGAGATCGACATCGCGAGCCAGTTCGGCGAGCGTCCGGATCTTGGCCGGACCGACGACGGTGTTGACGACGAACAGGTGATCGAGGCCGGACCGGGCCAGGACGACCGCCTCCCAGACCGTGGCCACGGACAGGCCGATGGCGCCCGCCTCGACCTGGAGCTTCGAGAGATCGGGGCTCTTGTGGACCTTGATGTGCGGGCGGATCTCGGCCGGCAGGTCGCGGATCGCCGCGCCCATCTTCGCGATGTTGCGCTTCGCCGCCGGGAGGTCCAGGACGAGGGCCGGCGTCACGAGCTCCGTCCGATGGCTGCCGATGGCCGACCCGTACTCGTGGTGGACGCGGTCGTAATTCTCCTGGATGGTGCCGGCTCCGGCCGTGGCCTGGTGCGGCGTCATGGCGGC
>DASVIK010000233.1:0-4791 GCA_036382135.1 Candidatus Limnocylindrales bacterium
TCGCGCGAGCTCGCGATCTTCATCGCCCCGAACATCAACTCGTACAAGCGCTACGCGTCGCTGTCGTGGGCGCCGGTCAATGTCGTGTGGGGCCGCGACAACCGCACGACCGGCTTCCGGCTCGTTGGCCACGGCGACGCCCTGCACGTCGAGGACCGCTTCCCGGGCGGGGACATGAACGCGTACCTCACCTACGCCGCGATGGTCGGCGCCGGCTTGTACGGCATCGAGCACGAGCTGCCGCTCGAGCCCGAGTTCAAGGGCAACGGCTACATCGCGACGGGCCACCCGCGGATGCCGCGGGCGCTCTACGAGGCGATCTGGGAGCTCGAGCGGAGCGAGGCGGCCGTGGCGATCTTCGGCCAGGACATCGTCGATCACTACCTCAACGCCGCACGCTACGAGCAGCAGGTCTACGACTCGGTCGTCCATGACTGGGACCGCGAGCGTTACCTCGAGCGCAGCTGACCGCCGGCGCGGCGCCGTGACGACCTACGTCGCGCTGCTGCGCGGGATCAACGTCGGGGGCCATCGGCGCCTCCCCATGGACGTGCTGCGCGGGCTCGTCGAGTCCCTGGGCCATGGCGACGTGGTGACGTACATCCAGAGCGGCAACGTCGTCTTCGACAGCCCAGGCGCGGATGGGCGCGCCCTCGCGGACGTGCTCGAGCTGCGGATCCTCGACGAGGTGGGGTTCGCGGTGGACGTCGTCGTCCGCTCGGCCGGGGAGATCGCCGCCATCGCCGCCGCCAACCCGTTCCTCGCACGGGCGCCCGACCCGAAGGCGCTCCACGTCGCCTTCGCGCGCGACCCGATCAAGGGCAGCGACGACTCCATCGATGCCCGGTTCGCGCCGGACGAGTTCTGCGTCGCACCCGGTGTCATCTACCTGCACACCCCGGCAGGCTTTGGCACGACCCGGCTGACCGACGCGTTCCTCAAGCGGGTCGCGGGCTCGATCGTGACGACCCGCAACTGGAACACGGTCAACAAGCTGGCCGAGCTCGCGGACCGCGGGCGCTAGGGCTGCGGCGAGCCCGCCGCGCGGGCGCCCGGGCCCACGTATGTCCGCAGCCCCTCCTCGAGCGTCGCCAACCGCCGCGGCAGGGCCGCGAGCAGCGGCCCGACATCCACCGTGGCCGGCTGGTTGACGAAATCGACAGCGTCGGGGGTAAGCGGCGGGCGGGGCAGGAACTGGAGTGGCCACGCCGCGAGCTTGAGCAGGGCGGCCGGCGCGTGGAGCAGGGGACGCCGTCGGCCGGCGACGCGCAGGGCGGTCCGGACGACCTCGTTCATCGTCATGGTCTCCGGCCCACCGACCTCGAAGACCCGGTCGACCGCCGCCGGCGCGCTGAGAGCGTCCGCGACGATGGCCCCCAGGTCGTCGATGAAGACGGGCGCGAGCAGCTGCCGCCCGTTCCCGGTCAGCGGCACGAACGGGAGGAACTTCGCGAAGCCCAGGAACCGGTTGAGCGCGGCGTCCCGAGGCCCGAACAGCCACGTCGGCCGCAGGATCGTGTAGTGGAGCCCGCTGCCCCGGACCGCCTCCTCGGCGCGCCATTTCGCCCGGAACCAGTGCGCGGCGGCGTCGGGTGCGGCGCCGGCGCCCGAGATGTACACGACGTGGCGGACTCCTGCCGCCGCGGCCGCGGCCACGAGGCGCTCGGTCCCGGCCGCGTCGACGGCCTCGAACGTCTCGCCGCGGCGAGGGTTCTCCATCGGGTAGCCGTGGAAGGCGATCGCCACGACGAGCGCCTCCGCGCCGGCCAGTGCCGTGGCGAGGCCGGCCGCGTCCGCACGATCGACGGACCGTGCCTCCATGTCGCCCGCCAGCCGCGCTCGGGCGGCGGCGGGACGGCGAGTCAGCACGATCACGTGGTGCCCGCGACCGGCGAGCACCGCGGCGATGCCGCCGCCGACGAACCCGGTCCCCCCGGCGACTGCGACGTTCACGGCTTCCCCTCCTGACGAGCCACAACTAGCGCATTCAGAATAGCACGTTTCTGGATGGCCACCCTGGCGGCGGGGAGGAGCACGGCCGGCTGCCGGTCATGACGCGGCGACGCGGATGCGGGGCGCACGCACGCGTAGGATTGGGACCGACCATCCACGGAGGAGACCCATGCGACTCGAGGGCAAGGTTTGCGTCATCACCGGGGCCGGCGGGGGCATGGGTCGGGTGGCGTCCCGGATGTTCGCCGCGGAGGGCGCGAAGGTCGTCGTCGCCGAGTTCGGCGAAGAGGCCGGCGCGGAGACCGTCCGTCTCGTGCGCGAGGACGGGGGGACGGCGAGCTTCGTCAAGGTCGATGTCGCGTCTGAGGCGAGCGCCCGCGACATGATCGAGGAGACGATCGCCACCTACGGTCGGGTCGACGTCCTGTACAACAACGCGGGGATCATGCCCGAGGCCGACCACTCCGTGATCGACACCGACGTGGCGACATGGGACCAGGTGATGGCGGTCAACGTGCGCGGGGTGTACCTCGGCTGCAAGTTCGCCATCCCCCGGATGGTCGAACAGGGCTCGGGGTCCATCATCAACATCGCAAGCTTCGTGGCGCTGCTCGGCTGTTCCGTCCCCCAGGATGCCTACACGGCCTCGAAGGGCGCGCTCCTCTCGCTCACCCGAAGCCTCGCCGTCCAGTTCGGTCCGAAGGGCGTCCGGACGAATGCGATCTGCCCCGGCCCGGTCGAGACGCCGTTGCTCATGGACTGGCTGGTCAAGGACGAGGAGGCGAAGCGCATCCGGCTTGCCCGCAACCCGAGCGGTCGCTTCGGCAAGCCCGAGGAGATCGTCAACATGGCGCTCTATCTCGCCAGTGACGAGAGCCGCTGGACGAACGGCGCCCAGCTCGTCGTCGACGGCGGCATCAGCATCAACTACTTCTGAGGCCCGGGATGAGCATCGCGATCGGCGTGGATGTGGGCGGCAGCGGGATCAAGGCCGCGGCCGTCAACCTCGAGACCGGAGAGCTGGCGAGCGAACGCATCCGTGTCCTGACCCCGTCGCCGTCGACGCCCGAGGCGATGATCAAGGTCGTGAGCCGGCTCGTGAAACGGATCACCACGACCCTCGGTGCCCCCGCCACGCCCGTCGGGGTCGGCATGCCGTGCGTGATCCTGGACGGCGCGACGGTCACCGCCGCGAACATCGACAAGGCCTGGATCGGGTTCGCGGCGCGCGACGCCATGACCAAGGCCGTCGGGCGACCGGTCGCCCTGGGCAACGACGCGGACGTGGCGGGGCTCGCGGAGATGCGCTTCGGGATCGGCGCCTCGGACCCTCGCGTCCGGATCGGCGTGACGATCTTCCTCACCCTCGGAACGGGCACCGGGTCGGCGCTGTTCAACGACGGTGTCCTCGTCCCGAACTCGGAGCTGGGGCACATGGAGATCCGCGGCAAGGACGCGGAACGGCGATCCGCCGCGGCCGCGCGCATCCGCCGCGGCGAGTCCTGGAAGTACTGGGCGGGCGACCTCGACGAGCACCTCAAGGCGATCGACCGCATCCTCTGGCCGCGCTTCTTCATCCTCGGCGGCGGGGTCAGCAAGCAGGGCGCCAGGTTCATCCCGCGGCTCACCTGCCGCCCGCCGGTCATGGCCGCGACCCTCCGCAACGAGGCCGGCATCGTGGGTGCCGCCCTGCTGGCCGGCGACATCGCCGCGCAGGCGCAGGAGGACCCGAACCGCTGAGCGGCGCCTAGGCCCGCTCGCGGAGCGGCTTCAGGACCGACGATGAGCCCGAGACGACAAGGCTCTCCCCGGCGACGAGCCTCCGGTCGTCGGGCGGATTGGCCTCGTACGTACCCGGGCCGGTCACCACCGCCAGCGCGAAGATGCCGTCGCGGCGCAGGTCGGCGACCGCGCGCCCCTCGAACGGGCCGCCCGGTCGGACTTCGAGCTCTTCCATCGAGAACGCGAGCTGACCGTGCGACAGGGCCGCGTCGATGAAGTCGGCCACCCGCGGTCGGAGCGCGAGCTCGGCGATCCGCCGGCCGGCCATCGTGTACGGCGAGACGACCCGGTTCGCGCCGGCCTGGAGCACCTTGGCCTCGCTGCCCGCCGCATTGGCCCGGCCGACGAGGAAGATCGACGGGTTGAGCGCCCGCGCCGACAGGGTCACATAGACGTTCAGGGCGTCCGAATCGATCGTCGTGATGAGCCCTCGGGCGTGGGCGATGCCGGCCGTCCGGAGCGTCGCGTCCTCGGTCGCGTCGCCCTCGACGACGAGATGCCCGTCCCGGTGGGCGCGCTCGAGCGAGCCCTGTTCCACGTCGATGACCACGACGCGCTGCCCGCCGTGCGCCAGCTCACGCGCGACGGTCGAGCCCACCCGTCCGTAGCCGCACAGGATGTAGTGGTCGCGCAGCGCCGCGATCTGGTCCGCCATCCGTTTCGCCTCCCGTCGGCTGCTGGATACCTCGCTGACCACGGCCTCCGCGACGATCCCGATCGTCCCGAAGATGATCCCGACGCCGGCCACGATGAGCACGATCGTCCAGGCACGACCCGCTTCGTCGAGCACCCGGACCTCGCCGAAGCCGACCGTGGCCAAGGTCGAGACGGTCATGAACAGCGCGTCGCTGAACGACCAACCCTCGATGACGATGTAGCCGGCGGTCCCGAGGGCGATCGCCCCGATGACGAGCGCGACGAAGGCCCGCACGTGGCTGGCGCCGAACGACGGGGCCAGGCTGCCGACGGACTTCCGCGCCGCGCGGACGGGGGTGGGACCCACCCGCGCATTCTGGCACCCCTCGACGTGGCCCCGTCCGGGGTCGGCGCGGCGGC
>DASVIK010000234.1:0-16203 GCA_036382135.1 Candidatus Limnocylindrales bacterium
GGATCCGCCGTCGACGCTTGTCGTTCCCACCTGACCGATCGTCCATGTGTGCCATGCCGGCCATCCCCTTTCTTCCGCTCACCGCCTGATGAACGCTTCGAGCTCCGCGAGGATCCGCGTGTCGGTCCTGCAGTACACGAACTGGCCACGTCGCTCGCAGGTGATCAGGCCGGCCCGCCGAAGCTCCTTGAGGTGGTGGGAGACGGTCGAAAGCGACAGGTCGAACCCCTTCGCGATCTGCGACACGCTGTTCTCCAGCTCGCGCGCGGTTTGGCCTTCCTCGGGACTGACCGTCCGCACGAGCTCATAGATGGCGAGCCTCGTTGGATCGCTCAAGGCCCGGAAGACCTCGGTCAGGGCGGGGGAGCCGGGGACGGCGGCGGGGTTCGACGTTTCGACAGTCATCTCAATGACGAACTCTCGCGCTCGCCTGGACGCTCGCGTAGGGCCAAAGGTCATGTCTTTCGCGAATGCGCCACGTCGGCGGCGCAAGGTGCCCGAGCGACCGACTTGAGCACGGGGAGGAACCCGGCCGAGGCAATCGGGTAGCATGGCGGCCTCGATCCGGCCGAGGCGACACCGAATGACCGACACCTTGAATCCCCGAGCCAGGCGACCCCATCGCGCCCCCGCGAAACCGACGGGCGGCCCCGGGATGGACGACTCCGGTCAGCCGACGACGACCGGCGACCTGCGCCGCCAACCGGTCGATTCGCCCGCCAGCGAGGGTTGGCGGGCCCTGCTGGCCGAGGGCCGCCCGATCCTCGCCGACGGTGCCATGGGCACGATGCTGTTCTCGGCCGGCCTCCAGTTCGGGGACCCTCCGGAGGTCTGGAGCGAGACCCAGCCCGAGGTCATCCGGCGGATCCATCGCGGCTACCTCGAAGCGGGCTCCCGGATCCTGCTCACCAACACGTTCGGCGGCAACCGGCTCCGCCTCGGGCTCCATCGACTCGACAAGCGGGTCGCCGAGATCAACCAGACAGCCGCGATCCTCCTCCGAGCCGAGATCGACGTGGCCGGCGGACACGCGCTCGCCGCCGGCGACATCGGCCCGACCGGGGCGATCATGGCGCCCGTCGGGACCCTCGGCCACGACGAAGCCGTGTCGGTGTTCGCGGAGCAGGCTGCGGCACTCGTCGCGGGCGGCGTCGACCTCATCTGGATCGAAACGATGTCCGACCTCGCCGAGGTGCGCGCGGCCATGGAGGGCGTCCGTCTCGCCTCGCCGGATATCCCGATCGTGGCGACGATGACGTTCGACACGCGCGGCAGCACGATGATGGGCGTCACGCCGGAACAGGCGGTCCGCGCGCTGGCCGGCTGGGGCGCCGACGCGGTCGGCGGCAACTGCGGCAACGGCCCGGACGAGCTCATCACGGTCATGCAGCGGATGCGGGCCGTGGACAGTGAGACCGTCCTCGTCGCGAAGTCGAACGCCGGGATGCCGGAGCTCGTCGACCTGCGCGCGGTCTACCGGGCCGATCCCGCGACGATGGCGGCCCAGGCGGAGGCGATGCGCGTGGCCGGCGCGACGATCGTCGGGGCCTGCTGCGGCAGCACTCCCGAGCATCTCCGGGCGATGAACGAGGTCCTCAACCCGACCGGTTGAGGCGGTCGGGCGAGCGCGCTCCGGGCGCCGTCAGTCGAGCGAGCGGCGGAAGGTCGCGCACGACTCCGTGCAGGCGGACGTGAACTCGACCGAGGCGCCGATGGCCGGCTCGGCGTCGGTGCGCGCGATCGGCGCGTACCCGAACCGGGGGAACCACCCCTCGGCGGTCTCGGTCAGGAGATAGGCCTCGAGCGCGCCGCCGTCACGTGCCAACCCCTCGACCGCGGCCACGAGCGCGGAACCGAGCCCGTGCCCGCGCTCGACCGGATCCACCGCGACCGACCGCACCAGCGCTGCGTGCCCGTGGAGCTCGACCGCGGCACAACCGACGATGCGGCCTCCGGCGCGGGCGACGACACCCGAGACGAACGCCTCGGCCACTCCATCGAGGGGGAGGCCGGCCGACCCGAGGAGAGCCTCGACGGCCGGCAGGTCGCCGGCCCTCGCGCGCTCGATGGTCGCCATCAGCAGCAGCCGGGCCCGGCCGCGACCGGCAGGTCCCTGCCCCGGGTGATCGTCGCGGCGGTGACCGTCCCGCCGGCGACGGCCGGCTTCGTGGCCTTCACGATCGCGCTGTACATCCCGGGTGCGGCGGCGTGCGTCGCCGTGATCGAGATCTCGTCCAGGCCGACCTCGACGAGCCCGTCCCGGAACTCCGAGAATGACAGTGCTCCGGCGATGCAGCCGGCGTACGAGCCACGCTCGGCCCGCTCGGTCGCCGACAGGTCGTCGTCCGCCACGATGTCCGTGATGCCGATCCGGCCGCCCGGTCGAAGCACGCGTGCGATCTCCAGGAAGACGGACGGCTTGTCGGCGGCCAGGTTCACCACGCAGTTGCTGATGACGACGTCGATGGAACCGGCCGGGAGCGGGATCGCCTCGATCGTCCCCTTGAGGAACTCGACGTTCGGCAGACCAGCCTCCGCGGCATTGCGGGCCGCGAGGGCGAGCATCTCATCGGTCATGTCGAGACCGAAGGCACGCCCGGTCGGGCCGACGCGCCGGGCGGAGAGGAGGACGTCGATGCCGCCGCCGGAACCCAGGTCGAGCACCCGCTCGCCGGGCCGCAGGTCGGCCACCGCGATCGGGTTGCCGCAGCCGAGCGACGCGAGCACCGCCGCCTCGGGCAGCTCGTCGCGTTCCAGGGCGGAGTAGAGCTCCGGACCGGCGGTCGCATCGGCACCGCAGCAGGATCCTCCGTCGAGGACCTTGATCGCCGCGCTCGCGTAGTGCTCGCGGACGGTTTCGTGGATGGTCTCGGTGGTCATCGATCGCCTCTCTGGTGACTCTGGACGCGGACGCCACGCTACGCCGAACATCGATACTTGTCAATACTTATCGATGTCGATATAGTGGCCCGGTGAAACGCGCCACCGACCCCGACGTCATCCTCCTCCAGGCCGCCGCCGATCCGACCCGGCTGGCCATCCTCCGCCAGCTGAGCAGCGACGGGCTCGTCTGCGCGTGCGACTTCACCTCGTGCTGCGACGTCGCCCAGCCGACCGTGAGCCACCACCTCAAGGTGCTCCGGGAAGCCGGCTGGATCTCCGGCGAGCGCCGCGGAACGTGGATCTGGTACTCGATCCGGCCGCAAGCGCTGGCCCGGTTCCGCGAGATCGCGGGCGACCTCGTCTCGGTCGCCGCCCGCCCGGTCGCCCCGGGGAAGCGCCTCCCGGTCCTCCAGCCACCGGCCTGACGAGCGGCTCGCGAGAGATCTCGAATGACGAGCCGAGCGGCATCGCCCGCGGACGCGCCGGCGATCGCGGCGATCTACAACGAGGGGATCGCCGACCGGACGGCGACCTTCGAGACCCGCCCGCGCACGGCGACCGAGGTCGAGGCCTGGATCGATGGGGTCCACCCGGTCGTCGTCGTGGAACGGGACGGCATCGTCGTCGGCTTCGCCGACTCGACCACCTACCGCCCCCGGGACTGCTACGCGGGCGTCGCCGAGTTCGGCGTCTACGTGGCGCGCAGCTATCGCCGCCGCGGCGTCGGACGGGAGGCGATGGAGACGCTCGTCGCGGCGGCCGAGCAGGCCGGCTTCTGGAAGCTCGTCTCGCGCGTCTTCGTGGACAACGCCGGCAGCCGGACCCTGCTGCGCACCGTGGGGTTCCGCGAGGTGGGGACGTATCGCCGCCACGCGCGGCTCGACGGTGCCTGGCGCGACGTGGTCATCGTCGAGCGACTGCTCGGGGCGGCCGCCGAGCCCGATGCGGGGTCGGATCCCGCGCCCGACGCTTGACCTTCAAGTGACTCGAAGGTGTAGCCTCGGGGCGTGAAGGTCTCCGACTTCGCCCGGCTCGCCGGGATCGCCCCCTCGGCGGTCCGCTGGTACGAATCGGCCGGGGTCATCCCGCCCGCCAGGCGGACCGGCAACGGATATCGTGCCTTCGACGCCGCCGACCTCGCCCGGCTCCGTCTCGTCGTCAGCCTCCGGCGGCTCGGTCTCGGGCCGGAGGACGCGGGGCGCGTCGCGCGCCTGTGCCTCGACCACGGCGCGGTCGACGTGGATCTCGCCCCATTCATCACCGACCAGCGGGCGGCCATCGAGCGCCAGCGGGTCGAGCTCGACCGGCTCGACGCCGAGCTGAGCGACCTCGGCGACACGATCGCCGCCGCGGGCCGTGCCCGCTCGGCCAGGAAGGACCGACCCATGACCGACACACCGCTGCGCGTCCTCTTCGTCTGCACCGGGAACTCCGCCCGCAGCCAGATCGCCCAGGCGCTCCTCGAGCAGCTCGGCGGGCCGGACTTCAGCGTGGAATCGGCCGGCACGGTCCCGAAGGGTGTCAACCCATTCGCGGTCCGGGTGCTCGCCGAGATCGGCATCGACTGGTCCGCGGCGACGAGCAAGTCCGTGACGGGATTCATCGACCAGCCGTTCGACTACGTCATCACCGTCTGCGACCGGGCGCGCCAGAGCTGCCCGGTCTTCCCGGGCCAGTACAACACCCTGCACTGGGGGCTCGAGGACCCGGCCGAGGTCGAGGGCACGGACGACGAGAAGCTGGCCGCCTTCCGCAAGACCAGGCTGGAGCTGACCGAGCGCCTCCGGCCCTTCATCGAGATCGCCCTGCGGGTGGCCGGCCGGGAGCGCCGGGCCGTCCTCAGCTGACGGCGGATCGGCCGGACCCGCCGCCCGGGCTCGAGGCGGGCGCCGGTCGGGCTGAGCCCGCGACCCGACCTCCGGCGCGGGTATCCTGCCCGTCATGGAAGGCACGCCGGCCGGTCGCCCCTTGAAGGTCGGGTTCCAGCTCCCCGAGGTCGAGCGCGAGGTGCGCTGGCCCGAGGTGCGCGAGCTCGCCCGACTCGGCGAAGCCATCGGCTTTGACTCGGTCTGGGTGGGTGACCACCTCCTGTACCGGAGCGAGGCGCTCGGTGCCCGCGGGCCATGGGAAGCCTGGACGACACTCGCCGGCCTGGCGGCCGCCACGAGCCGGATCTCCCTCGGGCCGCTCGTTGCGTGCACGAGCTTCCACAACCCGGCGATGCTCGCCAAGATGGCGGCCTCGGTCGATGAGATCAGCGGCGGCCGGCTCATCCTGGGCCTCGGAGCCGGCTGGAACGAGACGGAGTTCCGCGCGTTCGGCTTCCCGTACGATCGGCGAGTCTCCCGGTTCGAGGAGGCCTTCACGATCGTCCGCACGCTCCTGCGCGAGGGGCGGATCGACTTCCAGGGGGAGTTCTACGAGGCTCGCGACTGCGAGCTCCTGCCCCGTCCGGCGCGGGCCGGCGGACCGCCGCTGATGATCGGCTCGAAGGGCGCGCGGATGCTGGAGATCACGCTCCCTCACGTCGATGCCTGGAACGTCTGGTTCGCCGACATCGGCAACCGGCCCGAGGGCGTGCCGCCGCTGCGGACCCAGGTCGACGAGGCATGCCGGGCCGTCGGGCGCGATCCGTCCGCGGTGGAGCGGACCGTGGCGGTGCTCGTCCGGATGCCGGGTGGCGTCGGTCGTCCGCAGGGCGACGCGACCGCGGTCGCCCCGCCGCTCGAAGGTCCGCCGGAGGTCATCGCCGAGACGCTGCGCCGGTTCGCGGCCGAAGGCGTCGCCCACGTCCAGCTCGTCATCGACCCGATCACCACGGGGTCGCTCGAGGCGTTCGCACCCGTGCTCGAGCTCCTGGACAGGGGCGCCTAGGACCTTCGGGCGAGGGCCGTACCGGAATCCACCTGCTATCGTCCCGGCGATGCGTACCGCTTCGCGGACCGTCCGCGCGTCTCGTTTCTTCACCCCGTCGCCCGGGGCCGGCCTCGCGATCCTCGTCGCCGGGCTCGTCGCGGTAGCCGCCTGCGGACCGGATTCCGCGTCCACCGCCTCGGTGTCGACGAACGCGTCCGGGGCTCCCACCGTCCAGCCGACCGTCAACATCCACATCGACGGTTCCGTGGACGCCAACCGGATCTTCCAGCTCCTGGCTGCCGCCCGCCTGCCGGTGCACCAGGAGACGCTCCAGGGTCCGGGGCCGAAGGGCGAGCCGAACGCCACCCTCTTCATCGTGGATGGCTCGATCAAGGTCTCCATCGACCAGTTCAGCAGCCCACGGGCGGTCGCGACCGCCGGCTACACCGCTGGATCGCGCCCCGTTCGAGGCGACGCGCCGTACACGCTCTGGGCGACCAACATCGTCATCCACATCGGGAATCGCCAGAACGGCGCGCTCCCGGCCGGTCCGGATGGCGCGACGGTGGCTGCCGCGGGCGAGATCGCCCGGGCCATCGACCCGTACATCGGGCCCCTCACCCAGCGGTCCGTGGTCGCCCTCCAGCTTCCGAGCACGCCGGAGCCCAGTCTGGAAGCACCGACACCGACGCCGGCCGCGACCGCGACCCCGAAGCCGACCCCGAAGCCGACGGTGAAGCCCAAGCCCAAGCCGACGCCGACGAAGAAGCCGAAGCACTGAGCCGGCGCCGCCCACCCCGCGCGACGCCCAATTCGGTGCGAAGTCCGAAGAGAATGGCCCGTTCGAGCGACGGTATTCGTTGCCTGGCACTCGGTGGTCTGCTAACCTCGCAGGGTCGACCCATCCTCGAGGTAGCTGCGGTGGCCCAGGCCAGGAATCGGCTCCTTCCCCAGCGTCAGGGAGAGGAGATCTCCGAGCTCGACAAGCGCATCATCGAGCACCTCCAGCAGGACGGGCGGCGCCCGTTCACCCAGATCGCCACGGAGCTCGGCGTGAGCGAGGCGGCGGTCCGGGCGCGGACCAACCGGCTCGTCGAGCGAGGGATCCTCCAGATCGTCGGTGTGACCGATCCGCTCAAGCTGGGCTTCCACCAGCAGGCCATGATCGGCATCCGGTGCGAGCGCGATCGGCTCATCGATGTCGCCGACGCGGTCGCGGCGTTCCCCGAAGTCGACTACGTCGTCATCACGGCGGGCACCTACGACCTCCTCATCGAGACGGTGTGCGAGGACAACGAGGCGCTCCTCAACTTCCTGACCGGCCGGCTGCGCCGGATCGAGGGTGTCCGCGAGACGGAGACCTTCGTCTACCTGCGGATGGTCAAGCAGACATATCAGTGGGGGACCCGCTGACCACTTTGCGCGCACTGGCTTAACATCAGGGGACCGGGGCGGCGCGTGCGCCCCGCCCATATCTCGAGGCTTCGTGCCGGTCGTGCCGTTCGTCACGGTTCTTGTCGCGACCGTTGTGGCCAACCTGGCCCTGATGGTGATCGTCGGCGCCCTGTTCGTCCGTGAGAGCGGTCGGCATCGGGGCGCGCCCAGCGATCTGCTGGCCACCGATTCGATCACCACCGACCACCTGGTCCGGGGCTCGGCCGATCACCAGGACTGGACCGTCGTCGACGGCGTGCCCACCGCGGACTACGAGCGGGTCGTTCGCATGGCGAGCTTCCTGTTCATCCTCACCGCGGCGACCGTCGTCGTCGCGACGGGCCTGTGGCCGGAGCAGGAGCTGGCCATCCTCATCGTCCTGGCCGTCGCCGGCCTGTCCGTGCTGACGATCCACGACCTGCTGTCGCCGGGCTTCCTGGGCGCCACCCGGTTCATCGTCGAAGGACCGCTCGCGATCACCCTCGTATCCCTCCTCGTGGCCTTCACGGGTCGGGAGTGGAGCCCGTTCTTCTTCGCCTTCCCGCTCATCGTCGCCGGGGCGGCCCTCGTGGTCGACGGCCCGGTCACCTTGCTCCTCGCGGTCGGCGCGTCCATCGGCTACATGGCCGCCGTGATCATCCGCCCGCCGGACGATGTCCTCCTGCCGACGGCCGTCGCGGGCGTCGCCCTCAACCTGGTCGCCGTGCAGCTGCTCGCCTTCGTCGCCTCGGTCGTGGCCCGCGCCCAGCGCCGCTCCCGACTCGAGGCCATCCGCCTCTCGACCGTGGACTCCCTGACCGGCCTGTTCAACCGCTCGTACTTCTTCGCCTCCCTCGAGCGGGAGATCCAGCGCTGCGCACGGAGCGGTCGCGGGTTCTGCCTGCTGATGATGGATCTCGACGGCCTTAAGACGGTCAACGACCGCTTCGGTCACTTCCATGGCGACCGGGCGCTCCGGATCGTCGGCGAGACGATCCGGGCCGGTGTCCGGCGCATCGACACGGCGGCCCGCTACGGAGGCGACGAATTCGTCGTCGTCCTCCCCGAGACGGACCCGGCCGGCGCGTTCGTGCTGGCCGAGAAGATCCGCGTGGGCGTGGGCGAGCGGGCGCTCAAGGTGGACGGGCTCGACGTCCGCACCTCGCTCTCGATCGGCGTCGTCGTCTACCCGCGCGACGGCCGGACCGTGGACGACCTCATGATCGCGGCGGACACGACGATGTACCGGTCGAAGCGACAGGGCCGCAACCGGGTCGTGGGCTCGTGGATCGCGAACGGCGGCGGGCTGGGCTCGATGGCGACCGCCGCGGCCGTCGCCGCGGCCTTCGCGTCGGCCGCGGGATCCGCGCCGGCAGGGGCCGGTGCGGCCGGCGAGGGGCGACCTGACTCCGGTGTAGCATCCGCGCCATGAGCGGCTTCTCGACCCGAGCCATCCGGGCCTCGACCAGGGCTCCGCGCGTCGACCAGGAACCCAATTCCGTCCCCATCTACCAGGCGGTCTCGTTCAGCGCGGACGATGCGGAGGAGCTCGGCGACATCGCGTCCGGCAGGCGCCCGGGCTATGCCTACGCGCGGATCGGCAACCCGACGGATGCCGCGCTCGAGGCGGCGGTCGCCGAGATCCACGGGGCGGAGGACGCGCAGGTCTTCGCCAGCGGCATGGCCGCGATCCACGCGTCGCTCGCGACGCTCGTCTCGGCGGGGGAGCGGATCGTCTGCACGCGCGCCGTCTACGGCTCGACCCGGTCGCAGCTCATGAACGTGCTGGCGAGGCTGGGCGTCACGGTGACGTTCGTGGACGCGACAGACCACGCCGCGGTGGAGGCGGCCCTGGTGGCGGCGCCGACCCGGATCCTGTACATCGAGACGATCGCCAACCCGACCATCGTCCTCACCGACATCGCGGCGCTGGCGGCCATCGCCCACCGCCACGGGGCGCTCCTCGTCGTCGACAACACGTTCGCCTCGGCCTACCTGTGCCGCCCGCTCGAGCTCGGCGCCGACCTCGTCGCGGAATCGGCGACCAAGTTCATGAGCGGCCATTCGGACGCGCTGGCCGGAACGGTCGTCGGGCGCCACGAGCTCATCGCCCGGGTTCGCGCCTTCCAGATCGACACGGGCGCGACCCTGGCGCCCTTCGCCGCGTTCCTCATCCTGCGCGGCCTGACGACGCTCGCCGTGCGGATGGATCGCCATACGGCCACGGCGACCACCCTCGCGGCGTGGCTCGAGGCCCAGCCCGGCGTCGAGCGGGTGTCCTACCCGGGTCTGCCGAGCCATCCCCAGGCGGAGCTGGCAGCGCGCCAGCTGCGGGCCGGCGGCGGGATGCTCGCGTTCGAGGTGGCCGGCGGCCGGGTCGCGGGTCGGGCGTTCATCGACGCGCTGACGATCCCCGAGCGGACCGCGTCGCTCGGGAGCATCCACACGATCGTCGCGCATCCGCCCTCGACGACCCATCGCCAACTGTCGGACGCGGAGCTGGCCGAGACCGGTATCGCCGCCGGCCTCCTGCGTTGCTCGGTGGGCCTCGAGGACATCGAGGACCTGCGGGCCGACTTCGCCCAGGCGCTCGATGCTGCCCACGTCGCGGCCGGGAGCGCCGCCGGGGGGACGGTCGCGGCCACCGGCACCGAGCAGACGGCATCGGGAGCGCAGACCGAGCGGACCGCCGCGGTCGCCCGACCATAGGACGATCGGTCACGGGCAGCACGACGGTCGAGGTCGCCCGACCGGCGGGGTCCACCGGACTCGACGCCCCGGCCCGGCTCGGCCGCGCCCTGTGGGGGCTCTTCACCTCGGTCGAGTTCGCAGTCCTCCAGATCATCGTCCTGATCGTGATGGCATGCATCGGCATCGTCATCCGGCAGCTTCCCTCATTCGCCCTCCAGGCGGGACCGGGCAGCACGGACTACGCCGCCCAGATGGGTCTCATCCACGACCGCTACGACCCGGCGTTCGGGGCTGCGATCGTGGACCTGCTCGAGCGCGCCCAGGTCTTCCGCGTGTTCACGTCGGCGTGGTTCAGCGGCGCGCTCGTCCTGCTCCTCGTCTCGATCGTCGTGTGCACCCTCGACCGGACCCCGCGCATGTGGCGCCAGTCGGTGGATATCCGGGTCGTCCAGCCCGACGGCTACTTCGACCCCGTCCTGCCGGACCGGGCGATGATGGCCGGGGCGAGCATCGAGACGGTCCGCCGGGCGCTGCGCCGCCGGCGGTTCCGGGTCCGCGAGGCGGTCGGCGCTGACGGTGTCCGCTACCTCTATGGCGATCGTCACCAGTACACGAAGATGGCGACGCTGTTCACCCACACGGGACTCGTCCTGTTCCTCGTCGCGGCCGCGGTGACGAGCCGCCTGGGCGTGGAGGAGGGGCTCGTCGTGGCCGGCGGCGACTCGGTGACGGTCCAGCCGATCGGGACGCCCGGGCTGCTCGTCGTCAAGAACTACGGCTTCGAGGCGCCCGGCCTCGCGAGTGGCCAGGCCACCGACTTCACGACCGACCTCGCCGTGTATCGCGACGGCCAGCTGCTCGCGCGCAAGGTGATCCGGGTCAACGACCCACTGGCGGTGGCCGGCTTCACCTTCCATGAGAACGGCTTCCGCCCCGCCCCGCTCCTGACGATCCGGGACGCCGACGGGTCGCTCCTCTGGGACGGTCCGGTCGCCCTCACCGACTCGGCCGCCGGCTCGCCGTACGTCGAGATGGGCGTGCCCGGCCACGACCTCGGACTGCGGATGCTCCTCCGGACCGGCTCCGACGGCGTCGATGCGCTCTTCATCCAGCCGTACCGGGCGACCGGGACGGCCCCCGACGGCACCGTCCAGACGGAGGACCTCTTCCCGATGGCGCTGGCCATCGGCGACCAGGCGACCTCGCCCGACACAGGCCTCGTCATCTCGCTCGCCGGCATCGAGGGGGCGACCGTGCTCATCGCCAAGTCGGACCCGGGCCAGGGCATCGTCTGGACAGCCTTCGGGTCGCTCATCCTGGGCCTGCTCATCACGTTCTACCTGCCTCGCCGGCGGGTCTGGGCGCGTGTGGGCACGGACGGGGAGCTGCGCATCGTCGGTCGCTCGGACCGCTACGTGGACTTCGAACGCGAGTTCGGCGACCTGCTCGACGATCTCGTCCGCACGCGACCCGGCGTCGGTGGCGAAGCCCACTGAGGTCCCGATCCGCCGCCGTCCTCCTGGTTCGCCGCCCGCCCCGGTTGCGACGACGATTGTGGAAACAGACCGCTGGCGGAACCGTTTCGCAACATCGCAACTCATCGGCCCCGGACTATGCTCCGTCGAGCCGGCTCGCCTGGTGGCCAGCCGCTTCTTAGGCATGATTCCGGAGGCACGCGGGCCGACTGGTATCCTGCCGACATCCCATCAACCGCCCCCTGCCTCGGCACTTCGCACGACGCGGGCGGGTGTGACGGTCCGGCCCGACCGGGCCCCGAGCGGAGGCGACATCGGTGGTCAAGGCGAACGAAGCCGTGGACGGCATCGAGAAGATCCAGGCGGCCAGGTCGAACGGCGTCCGCTTCATCCAGCTCCAGTTCACGGACATCCTGGGCATCGTCAAGGGCGTCACCATCCCCATCCACCAGATGGAGGGCTCGGTCCGCCACGGGACGTGGTTCGACGGCAGCTCGATCGAGGGGTTCACCCGGATCGCGGAGTCGGACCAGTATCTCCAGCCGGACATGGACACCTTCGCCGAGATCCCCTGGCAGCGTGGCGACGGGCCGCGCGGCACGGCCCGGGTCATCTGCGACGTGTTCACGCCGCGCGGCGAGCCGTTCGCCGGGGATCCGCGCTTCGTGCTCCGTCGCCAGGTCGAGCGGGCCAAGAAGCTGGGCTACATCGTGAACACGGGCCCTGAGCTCGAGTTCTTCCTCTTCCGGCGCGGCGATGACGGCTCGATCCAGCCGCTGCCACACGACCAGGCCGGCTACTTCGACTTCTCGACCGACCTCGCCCAGGAGATCCGCCAGGACATGGTGGACGCCCTCGAGGCGTTCGGGATCAAGGTCGAGGCCGCCCATCACGAGGTCGCCGCCGGCCAGCACGAGATCGACTTCGAGTACAGCGACGCGCTGCGCACGGCCGACAATGCGATCACCTTCAAGTACACCCTCAAGGCGATCGCCCTGCAGCACGGCCTGTACGCGACGTTCATGCCCAAGCCGATCCACGGGATCAACGGCTCGGGCATGCACACGCACCAGAGCCTCTATTCCATCGCCGAGTCGCGCAACGCCTTCGCCGACCCGAAGAACAAGTACGGGCTGTCCGACCTGGCCCGCTCGTACATGGCCGGCATCCTCGCCCATGCCCGGGGCATGATCGCGGTGCTGGCGCCGACGGTGAACTCGTACAAGCGGCTCGTGCCCGGCTACGAGGCGCCGACGTATCTCACCTGGGGTCGCACGAACCGTTCGGCGCTCATTCGGGTGCCGATGGTCTCGCCCGGCCGCTCCATCGAGGGGACCCGGGTCGAGGTCCGCTGCCCGGATCCGTCGTCCAACACGTACCTGGCGTTCGCGGCGATGATCGCGGCCGGCCTCGACGGTGTCGAGCGCGGGCTGGAGCTCGCCGAGCCGGTCGAGGAGAGCCTGTTCGAGATGGATGCCGCGACGATCGCGTCGAAGGGCATCAAGGAGCTGCCGGGCACGCTCGGCGACGCGATCGAGGAGCTCGAGAAGGACTCGGTCATCCGCGAGGCGCTCGGCGACCATGTCTTCAGCCACTTCGTCGAGGCGAAGCGGGCGGAGTGGGACGAGTACCGCACGCAGGTCTCCGGCTGGGAGGTCGGCCGCTACCTCGACATGTTCTAGTCGACACCCGACCTCCGGTCGGGCCGGCAGACGAGGCGGTCGCCAGAACGGCACCGCCTCGTTGCATGTCCGGCGGCATGCGCGGCCGGATGGGCGTCCGCGGCCGGATCGGCGCCGGTAGCCCGGCCGGAACGGTGCCCAATCGCGTGTTTGCGCCAAGTACGCGCCAGGTGACTACTGGGCGCGCGCTTGATGCCCCGCTGGGCATCGGGAAGCGGCCGGGCTGGGTCATGCGTGCGAGGAATGCCCGACTCCCGTGGAGCGCCGTGCGCATAACAGTCATGGGGCGCGTATCTGGTGCAGTTGGTGCCGCTCCGTGCCGCCCCGTGCCGCCTTGAGGAGGCGACGGCGCGCCCGCGCGGTTAGCACCACTCCCGGTGGTATCTGCAACCGTGGCCTCGATCGGGCCTGAACTCGCTTGGCCGGTCGTGGACCCTGACCGGCGGCCCATGTGCCAGATATCACCCCTGGGGATGCTACGTACGATGCCGATGCCCCAGAGGGCATAACGTCCGACCTGGCGCCGAACGTTCGTGCTTGGGCGCCCGTCCGAAAGCGAGCTCCGCGTGCTTACCATCCCCCGTCGGGATATCTGGCACCAAGGCGGGTCGGCCGAGCTCCGGGATGGACCAAGCGGCTGGGCCAAGATGCGGCATCATGCGCAGGTGGACGTTCCGGAGCCGATCGACGCCCCCATCGACGCCGCCGGGGACCGGCATCCCGCCTCTGCGGCTGCCCCCGCCGCGGCCACTACCGCCACCTCCGCTGACGCCGCCGCGGCCACGGCCGTCCCCGCCCCGGCCCCCGTCCCCGCCACTCCCGCCCCCGCGGCCGGCGAGGAGGCGATCGACGTCAAGCCGATGCGCTCGCTCTGGCTGCTCGTCTTCGCGCACGCGGTCAATCACGCCTACGCGGTGCTGCTGCCCCTCATCTTCCTCAAGATCATCGACGAGTTCCGGGTCAGCGAGGGGCAGATCGCCTACCTGGCCGCGTTCGGGTCGCTCGTGTCGGGGATGGTCCAGCTGGCGTTCGCCTCGCTGACACGAGTCATGTCGCGGCGCGTGCTGCTCGGCGCGGGGGGCCTCCTGTTCGGCGGCGGGTTCGCGGCCCAGGCACTGGCGTCCAACTTCGGGACGTTCGCGATCCCGAACGTCCTGTCCCGGATCGGGGCCGCGCCTCAGCACCCGGTCGGGAACGGCCTCCTCGCGGAGCAGTTCCCACCCGAACGGCGGGGCTTCGCGATCAGCGCCCACATCGCCGGGGGCAACGTCGGTACGGTCGTCGTGGCGGTGATCGGCGCGGCGATGATCCTCAACTTCGGCTGGCGCGTGACCTCGGTCCTGTTCGGGATCCCCGCCGTGGTCATCGCGATCGCGATGCTCGCGCTCATCCGCGAGCGCGGCACGGACCGCGAGGCCGCCCGCGCGCATGGCAGCGTGCGCGATGCGTTCCGCCAGATCATGCGCGACCGCGACCTGCGCTGGCTCTACCTCACGTCGATCCTCGGAGGCGGCGGCCGGGGCCTCGGCGTCGCCAACCTCTTCGCGCTCCTCTACCTCACCAAGGTGATCGGCCTCGACGACAACGCATCGGGCGCGATGTACGGCGCGCTCATCGTCTTCTCCGTCCCGACGCCGCTCATCGCCGGCTGGCTCTCCGACCGGCTCGGCCGGAAGCCGCTCATCCTGGGCGTCTACGTCGGCGGCGCTGTCGGGTTCGCGGCCTTCATCCTCGCGGGCTCGAGCACGGTCGGGCTGTGGGTCGGCATCGTGATCATGGGTCTCTTCAGCTTCGCCGAGAGCCCGCAGCTCCAGGCGCTCCTCGCCGACATCGCGCCGGCCGGCATCCGCGACGCGGCCTTCGCGGCCTACTTCACGCTCGCCTTCGGCGTGGGCTCGCTCTGGGTCGCCGGCTACGGCGTCATCATCGACGGCCTGGGTAACGCGACCGGGATCCCGATCGTGTTCGGGATCATGGCATTGACGTTCGTCCTGGCCGCCGTGGCGACGCTGCCGATCCGCACCGAACGGCGCGCCTGACGCGCCCGGCGGGTCGAGCCCGCGCCGCGCGTCCGCCGCTCTCTACCATGGCCCGTACGGGCGGATCGGGTGCGATCCGGGCACGGATCGGGCTGAAGCGGGAGGTGCATCCATGAGGATCCTGGTCGTGGGAGCCGGGGGTGTCGGCAGCGCCGTCGCCCCCATCGCCGCCCGTCGGGGCTTCTTCGAGCGCTGCGTCGTCGCGGACTACGACGCCGGTCGAGCGGACCGGACGGTCGCCAAGGTCGGCGACCCCCGGTTCGTCGCGGCCCGCGTCGACGCGTCCTCGCCCGACGCGATCGCGGCCCTCTGCCGCGAGCACGCGATCACCCATGTCCTGAACGCGGTCGACCCGCGCTTCGTCATGCCGATCTTCGAGGGCGCGTTCGCCGCCGGCGCCGACTACCTCGACATGGCGATGAGCCTCTCCCAACCGCACCCCGATCAGCCCTATGCCCTGACGGGCATCAAGCTCGGCGACGAGCAGTTCGCGAAAGCGGGCGCCTGGGAGGCGGCCGGCCGCCTGGCGCTCGTGGGCATGGGCGTCGAGCCCGGCCTGTCGGACGTCTTCGCCCGCTATGCCGCCGACCATCTCTTCTCGGAGATCGACGAGCTCGGCGTTCGGGACGGCGCCAACCTCGTCGTCGACGGCTACGACTTCGCCCCGTCCTTCAGCATCTGGACGACGATCGAGGAGTGCCTCAACCCGCCGGTCATCTGGGAGGACGGGGCCTGGCACACGACGCCGCCGTTCAGCGAGCCCGAGATCTTCGAGTTCCCGGAGGGCATCGGCCCGGTCGAGTGCGTGAACGTGGAGCACGAGGAAGTGCTGCTCATGCCCCGCTGGGTGAAGGCCCGGCGCGCGACATTCAAGTACGGCCTCGGCGACGAGTTCATCAACGTGCTCAAGGTCCTGCACATGCTTGGTCTCGACCGGACGGCCAAGGTCCGCGTCGGCGGGGTCGAGGTCCCGCCGCGTGACCTCGTGGCCGCGTGCCTGCCCGACCCGGCCGCGCTCGGCGACCGGATGCGGGGGAAGACGTGCGCCGGCACGCTCGTGACGGGAACCGGGAAGGACGGCGCGCCGCGGGCGGTCTACCTCTACCACGTGGTGGACAGCGACTGGTCCTGGGCCGAGTACCGCTCCCAGGCCGTCGTCTGGCA
>DASVIK010000235.1:0-5807 GCA_036382135.1 Candidatus Limnocylindrales bacterium
TCGGGCGCTCGCCGATAGTCGACGATCGAGACGCCCGCCACCTTCGCGGCGCGGGCGAACTCCGGATCGTCCGCGATCATCGTGTGGAGGCCCGAGAGGATGTCGAGCCCGGCCTCGATGGCCTCGAGGACCGTGTCCCGCCACGACTGGGGCAGCTTGCCGCCGGTCGGCGCGATGCCGATGAGGAGCGCAGCCGCTGGCGCGCCGGTCGCCCTTCCGCGGGCGAGCGCCTCGGCAAGGCCGGCGACGATCGGGACGTCGAAGCGCGGCGCGTCGCCGAGCCATTCCCGGACGTTGCGCCCCGCCTTCGTCGAGTCGATGACCGCGACCACCGGGTCCGGCCCGTAGCGCAGGACGCCCATCGCCGTCTTGCCATGGTGCGGACCGAACTGGCCCTCGGCGAGGATGATGAGCCGCCGCCCCGGCCGACCCGACTGACCCGACGCCAATGCCCGCCTCCTCGTCTTTGCGAACGCGCCGCGCGGCATGGCGCCGCGGCGTCTGCCCCGGTCCGTGTGTGCCGGCGAGCGTCAGTCTACCGACCGACTCGCCGCGACATCTCTCGATCCGTGCTCGCCCGTCCGGAGCGTCGTCCGGCCGCGATGCCCGTCAGGACATCAACGTCGGCGGGTCCCTGTTTCGTGTGCGGGACAGTTCGCGATCTGTCCCGAACTGATGCCCTCGGGGGCATCGCACGACACCGACCCCACGGACACCGACCCCACGGACATCGACTCCACGACACGGACCCCACGACACCGACTCCACGGACATCGACCCCACGACACCGACCCCATTCGTGGGGGCGCCGGTGCCGACCTCGACCGACGGCGACGACGAGTCGCCCGTCAACGGCCTGGCCGAGGGATCGACGGTGCCGGCGCGGACGGTCGCGTCGGTCGGCCCGCGGCCTGTGATGCCCGGGCGGGCATCAGATAGGGATGGCGTGGGCGCGAGCCCGAACGGAAAGCGCACCGCTCGAGCGTGATGCCCTGACGAGCATCACCAACGGAGGGTCGCCCGCCGGTGGGAGCGCGGATGCCCGAAGTCGAACGGGAGCGCTCGCGCCGGAGCGGACGACGACGGCCGTATCCGCACCCAAAGAGAACGCCCCCGGGGCGCGGTCCGGGGGCGTCGGGATGTTCATCTGGTACCGCATACCGGATTCGAACCGGTGGTCTCCGCCTTGAGAGGGCGGTGTCCTGGGCCTCTAGACGAATGCGGCTCTGACGGCTCGGCGGCGATGCGCCGGACCGGCCGGCATGATACCAGCCGATCCTCCGATGGCGCCACCGCCGGCCACCCCGGCGGACGGCCCAAGGCCCCTAGAGGCGGTTCGCGTCGAGGAAGGCGCGGATCGCGTCGGCGACCTGGACGTGGCTCTGTTCGCCGACCACGAGGCCGAAATGCGAATGGGCGCCGAACGGCTCGTAGGTCGCTCCGAGCCAGTCCGCCAGCCGCTCCGAGCCCGGCTCGGGGACCACCTTGTCGAGGCCGCCACCGATGACGAGGATCGGCAGGCCGGCGATCGCCGAGCGCTCGACGGCGACGCCGAGCAGGACCTGACGCCGTGCCGCCCCCGACTCGTGCGGCTTCTGGCCGAGCAGATGCTGGATCCGCCGGACATCCTCGAGCGAGAGGTCGCTGTGGTCGCGCTGGAGGCGCTCCGAGAGGGTGGCCCAGCCGATCCGTTCCTTGCCATAGACGTCACCGACTTCACGCAGTTCGTGCGCCCGGGCCGGGACCCGGAGCTCGCGCGGGAGCTCGGGGCTGATGAGCACGAGCCCGGCCGGCTGGAGACGTTCCGCCGCCTTGAGGGCCAGGAGGCCGCCCAGTCCGTGCCCGACCACGACCGTCGATTCGCCGAGCCGACGGAGGGCGGCGAGGACGTCCTCGGCATAGGTCTCGATCGTGAGCGTCGTGGGGTCGGCCGTCTGCGACCAGGAGTGGTTGCGCAGGTTGAGCGCATGGCCCTCCCAGCCACGCGACGCGAAGTAGCCCAGGTAGCGTTCCCAGACCCACGAACCGGCCAGCTCGCCATGGACGAACAGGAGCGGCTTCCGGCGCGATCGACGCTCCGGGAGCCAGCTCTCGATGTAGATGCCGCGGTCCTGGAGCTCGATCTCGTCCTTGCGGATCGGGCGGCCACCCGGCACCTGGGCGGTGAGCGGCATCGTTCCGGGACTCACCTCGGACATGTCGACATCGCGGTCACCACTCGAGGGGATTGATCAGCAGGCCGCTCAGCGGCTTGGGGTAGAAGTACGTGGACTTCTGGGGCATGACGTCGCCGTCGCGGGCCACCGCGGAGATGGCCGGCACCGGCGTGGGATCCAGGAGGAAGGCCGCGTCGATGCCGTCCGCCGCGTCGACCCGCTCGAGCGCCTCGTGCGCGGACCGGGTATACGACAGGCGACCGGCGGCGATGGCCGCGGCGTCGATGCCCAGGACCCGCTCGAGCGCGACCTGCAGGAGCGTGACGTCGAGGCCGCGCAGGGCGGCGCCGCCGGACGGCAAGTCGGCGCTGAACGCCGCTCGACGGGCGTCGAGGATGGCCCCGCCGGAGCGCGTCCACAACCCGAAGCGGCCGTGGCCCCCGTGGCCGTTCGCGGCCGCGGCCGGTCCGAATGCCGCCTCGAGCTCCTCCCGCCCGGCGACCCGCTTGACGTCGAACAGCGATCCGACCGACTCGAGCAGGTCCCCGGATCCGTCGCCCAGCCCGCCCACGAGGCGGTGGGTCGGCAGGACCGTGAGCGCCTGGCCGGTGGACTCGAGGAGGAGCGCCAGGACGTAGTCGAAGGCCGGATCCTCTTCGCACGACCGGCTCATCCGACGCTCGTCGCGATAGCGGAGCGCCGTCTCGTAGCGATGGTGGCCGTCGGCGACCGTGAGCGGGCCGGCAGCCGCGAGGCCGATGAGCTCGGTCACCGGATCGGCGGGGGCGGCTTCCTCGGGAGTGCCGTTCGCCTCGTCCACCGCGGCGGGCATGGCCGGCACGACCCACAGGCGGTGGCGCACGCCGTCGCGATCGGTCACGTCGGCGACCGGCCCCCTCCGCGGATCGTCGACCATCGCACCGAGCAGGGCGCTCGCCCGGCGGCTCGGGTCCTCGTACATCAGCTCGACCGGGCTCATGTTCGCTCCCGTCGCGCGCAGGAGCTTGTAGCGATCCTCGCGCGGCGCGGCGAGCGTGCGCTCATGGGGTAGCACGCCACCCGCGCCGAACGGCTCGAGGCGCACCCGGGCGAAGTACCCGCGCTGGGTCAGCTCCGCGTCGGCGCCCGGAAGGCGATACGTCTGCTCGTACACGTAGATGGCCGGGCGGGGATCCTTGTGGAACGTCCCGTCGGATCGCCACGCGGCGAAGACCCGGGCCGCGCGCCGGTACTTGTCGTCCGGCTGGTCGCCGAGCTCGTCGCCCGGCAGGTCCAGGCGGACGACGTTCTTCGGGTGGCGCGCGAGCAGGTCGCGCTGCTCGTCCGGACCGATGACGTCGTACGGCGGACTCGTCACGAGCGCCAGGTCGCCGACGACCTCGGGCTCGTAGCGCAGGGCGCGGAACGGTCGGATGTGGGGCACGGGTTCCTCGAAGGGCGCGATGGCCGGCGGCGTCGGCGCGGCAGACGTCAGAGTCGAGCCCCCATCGTACGATAGCCGCGCCCCGACGGGCCGATCACGGGCTTGCCTGGTCGCGTGATGCAACTTTCCGGGGGGTTCGGACGTCGATGCGACCAGACAGTGCCACGGTTCCTGCCCGAGGAGACCCCGTGCCCGGAGACCGGACGGCCGCCCCGACGACCGCTCGCCGCCGCCCTGCCCGCCGATCGGGTGTCGCCTTCGTCGGTCTGGCCATCCTGGCCCTCGCCTTCAGTCTGGCCGGCCCGGTCGCCCGGCCCGTCGCCGCAGCGGCGGGGCTGACCATCGACGCTCGGGCGCTGCTCGCGGGTCACGGCCGGGTCGGGTCGTGGATGGGCATCGCAGTCACGGTCGCCAACGACGGTCCCGCCATCACCGGCGAGCTCCGGGTCTCCGGCGGCGCCCAGGGCAAGACGAGATTCGGATTGCCCGTCGACCTGCCGACCGGTTCGCGCAAGAGCCTCGAGCTGTACGCCCAGCCACCCGCCTTCGGTCAGTCCATCGACGTCATCCTCGTCACGGGGGCCGGCACGGCCGCGACGACCAAGGTCAATTTCACCGTCCCGGACAACACGCAGCTCGTGGTCGGCGTGGTCGCCGAGAAGCCGGCGCCGATCGTCTCCGCGCTCCGGCTGCCGCCGTCGGTCAGCGGGACCCCCGCCGTGATCGTGCCGCTCACGGTGGCCGACCTGCCCGGTCGGGTCGAGGCGTGGGACCCCATCGACCGCCTCGTATGGCAGGACACCGACGCCTCGAAGCTCCGCCCGGAGCAGCTCGCCGCCCTGCGCGGCTGGCTCGCCGGCGGGGGCAGGCTCACGATCGTCGGCGGGACCTCGGGCGCGGCTTCCCTGACCGGCCTGCCGGACGATCTCCTCCCCTATCGGCCCGGGGCGACGAGCGACGTCAGCCCCAGGGCGCTCCAGGACTTCGTGGGGCCGATCACGACGACCATCCAGGCGATCCCGGCCATGACCGGGGCACGCAGCGGCGTGCACGGCCGGATCCTCGCGGCGGTCGGCGACCAGGTCATCGCGGCCGAGGCCACATACGGCAGCGGTGCCGTCACCCTCGTGGGGGTCGACCCGACCGGCGATTGGCTGGCCCGGACGCCGGCGTCGGACGCCGTGTGGAACCGGATCGTGCCGCCGCGCTCGCTCGGCGCGCAGCTCGTCGTGGGCGACGACAGCCAACTCCTGAACGCGCTCAATACCCTGCCGTCGCTGGCGCTGCCACCGATCGGCGGGCTCCTCATCCTCCTGGCCGGCTACATCCTGCTCGTGGGGCCGCTCAACTACCTGCTCCTGCGCCGCCTCGATCGGCGCGAATGGGCGTGGCTGACGATGCCGCTCCTCGTGGTCGGGTTCGCGGCCGGGGCCTATCTGTACGGCAACACGCTGCGCGGCGGCCAGGTCATCATCAACTCCGTCGCGATCGTCCGCGGGGCTCCGGAGACGACCGTGGCGACCGCGACCGCCTACGTGGGCGTGTTCTCGCCGACGCGCGAGACGTACCAGCTCGAGGTCCCGGGCGGGGCGCTCCTTTCGCCGCCGATCAGCGGTGACCTCACCGTCAGCTTCGACGGCTCGCAGAGCGCCGGCGCCCTCGACATCCTGCAGGGCGAAACCGGACGCGTCCGCGACCTGGCCGTCGGCTATGGCTCGTTGCGGGCGGTGCGGGCCGAGGTGCCGGTCGCCGGACCGCAGGTGAGCGCGTCGCTCCGGCTCGAAGGCGACCATCTCAAGGGCACCGTGACGAACAACTCGACGATCAAGCTGGAGACGCCGTCGGTCGTCCTGGGTGGCACGGTCGCCGTCCTGGCCGACCTCGCTCCCGGCGCGACCGCCACCGTCGACGTCCCGGTCGGGTCGGGCTCCCCTGACCAGCGGATCTCCGACCGGATCCTCGGCAACATCTTCCAGGGTGGGCAGCCCTTCGGCACCGGCCCCGACGATCAGCGAGTCCTGGTGCGCCAGGCGATGCTCAACCAGCTCACGTTCGACCCCAACACGGGCATGTCCACCTCGCTCTCGGCCGACGGCGCGGTCCTCCTGGCGTTCGGCCGGGGCGATGTGGTGGGTGCCCGACTCCAGGGCACGCCCGCAACCTCCACCGGCGACATCCTGTACTTCGTGCCGCTGCCGATCGCGATCCACGGGCAGGTGACGTTCTCG
>DASVIK010000236.1:0-6602 GCA_036382135.1 Candidatus Limnocylindrales bacterium
CGGTCACGTCACGATCGTCGTCGACCGGACCCGTGGCCGGCTCCTCGGTGCGGCGATGGCCTGCCCGGATGCGTCCGCCGCCATCCACGAGTGCGTCCTCGCGATCAAGGCACGGATCAAGGTCGAGGTCCTCGCGGAGACGATCCACGCCTTCCCGTCGACGTCCCGTATCTTCAACGGCCTGTTCGCCGAGGCGCTCCGCGAGTTGCGCTCCTGAGAGCGCTGCGGGCGCGCTGAGCGCCGCGAGGACTCAGCCGCTCGGGCTGACGTCGTGCGGATCCGGATGCGCCGCCTCGCAGATCCGGACGCGGACGTGTCAGCTCCGCGACGCATTGTCGGGCATCCTGACGGTTCCCCTCAGGCCTCGTGAGCGACGACACCGTCCACGAGGACGAGCCGTGGCCGGGCGAGGCGGAGCGCCTCCATGTCGATCAGGGCGGCCGCCGGGATGACGAGCAGATCCGCCCGCTGACCCGCGGTGAGACGGCCGCGATCGATCTCGCCGGCCGCGGTGGCTGCCCCCACGCAAGCCGCCCGCAAGGCTTGTGGCAGCGTGATCGCCTCTGCCGGCCCGAAGGTGGGCGTGTCGGCATCCCAGCCCGGGTCGCGCCGCCGGACGGCCATGGCGAGGGCCGGCCACGGATCGTCGGCGGCGGCCGGAGCGTCCGTCCCGAATGCGAGCGTGACACCGGACGCCAGCAGTCGCGCCCAGGGGTAGCTAGTGTCCGCGCGCCGGCCCCATGCGCGGCGGGCCTTGGCGGCGTCGTCGCGGAGGTCCGCGGGCTGCACGGAGGCGACGATCCCCGACGATCCGAACCGCGGCATGTCCGCGTCGTCCACGAGCTGGACGTGCTCGACCCGCGCCCGCAGCGCCGTCCGGGTGACGGTCGGCTCCAGCGCGTCGAGCGCGGCCCGCAGCGACCGGTCGCCGATGGCGTGGATCTGGGTCGCGATCCCGGCGTCGGCGGCAGTCGCGGCCAGGGCGACCATCTCGGCCGGCTCCGTGACATACGTCCCGAGGGGTCCGGCCGGCGGCGCCCCGCGTCCCGGTTCGTCGGCGTACGGCTCCAGGAGCGCCGCCGTCCGCGACCCGAGCGTCCCGTCCCCGAAGAGCTTCAGCCAGCCGACCCGTGCCCGTCCGTCGGCCGGACCCAGCGGCTCGCCAGACCGGAGCCCGCGCGCGATCGCGAGCTCCAGGGCACCCTTGCGGATCCCGGCATGGACCCGGATCGGCAGCCGCCCGGCGGCGGCCAGCCGCTCGATCGCCGCGAAGCCCCGCTCGAGGCGGGCGTCGGTCTCCAGCTCGCCGGGCTCGTGGGCCGCGACGACCCCGTACGCGAGGAGCCGCCGGCAGTAGCGCTCGATGAGGTCGGCCAGGCGCTCTCCGTCGAGCGTGGGGGCATGGGCCGTCACCAGGCCCGTCGCGTCCTCGTGGAGCACGCCCTCAGGTGCACCGTCGGCCAGCCGGCGCACGATGCCACCGGGCGGGTCGGGCGTGCGCGCCGTCACGTCGGCCGCCACCAACGCCGCTGGGCTCGCCCACACCGCGTGCAGGTCGTGCGACCACAGGACGACGCGGCGGCCCGGGGCTGCGGTCTCCAGGGCGGCCGCGGTCGGCCAGGCACCCCATCGGCCGGCGTCCCAGCCACCGCCACGGAGCCACGCCGCGGGGTCGTCGAGCGCGTCGTTGGCCGTGCGGATCCGGGCAAGGCCGTCCTCGAGCGTCGCCGCCGTCTCGAGCTCGAGCTGGACGGCGGCCACGGCCGCGTCGGCGAGGTGCAGGTGCGCGTCGGTCAGGCCCGGGATGACGACCTCGTCTTCGCCAAGCACGATCCTGCGCGCGGCCGGTCCGGCCAGGCTCTCGACATCCCCCTTCCGACCGGCGGCCAGGATCCGCCCGCCCTCGATCGCGATCGCCTCGACCATCCCCAGATCGTCGGCGGCCTCGCCGGCGAGCGTCGCGATCCGACCGATGACGAGGAGGTCGGCTGTCACCCTGCCTCCCCGGGATCCGCGAGCAGGGCCGCCAATGCCGCCGCATCGAGGCCCGCGCCGATACCGAACGAGAGCGCGACCCGCGCCTTCGGCCCGCTGAGCGTCCCGGCCAGCATCGCTCCGGCCCGGACCCAGGTCGCGCCGCCGCCGGGGAACGCGTAGCCGGTGCCTGCCCGCCCGGCAGGCGTGCGTGTGACGAGGACGACCGGGATCCCGGCCGCGATCGCCCGCGTGCCCGCGTCGAGGAGGCCGGCCGACGTGTTTCCCGCCCCGGTGGCCGCGACGACGATCCCCCGCGCGCCGAGGGCGATCGCCGCGTCGATGAGCGCACCGTCCATGCCGGTCGTCGCGGTGATGAGGAAGACCGGCTCGGCTGCGATCCGCGCCGCCACCTGCCGCCGTCCGGCCCGCCGGCGCCCGATGCTGACCCGCTCCCCGGTCACGGAGCCCAGCGCCCCGAAGTTGGGGCTCTGGAACGTCGTCAGCGAGCTCGCATGGGTCTTGGCGACGTCGTCCGCCGCGTGGATCGAGCCGGCGAGGAGGACCGTGACGCCCTCGCCGCGCAGGGCGGGCGATGCGGCGGCCCGGACCGCATCGAGGAGGTTCGCCGGTCCGTCGTACCCGGGCTCGCTCGAGGACCGCATCGCGCCGGTCACGACGACCGGCTTGGGCGTCGTGAGGACGAGATCCCAGGCGAAGGCCGTCTCATCGATCGTGTCTGTCCCCTGGACCACGACGACGCCATCGACGTCGGGGTCGTCCGCCGCCCGTCGGATCGCATCGCCGATCTCGAGCAACCGGCCGAGCGTGAGGTGGCTGGCCGGCATGCGTTCGAGGTCGATGGGGACCACCTGGGCCACCGCGTCAAGGCCCGGTGTCCGGGCGAGGATCGCGGCCCCGTCGAGCGTGGGGACGTTGCCGCCGGCGACCGGGTCCCAGGCCGCCGAGATGGTGCCGCCCAGGAACACGACCGCGACCCGGCTCATCGGGAGCCGGCGATCCCGTTGATCCGGCTACTCACCGCTCGACGCCGGATCCGGTGCCGCTGGCTCGGCAGTGTGCGGGTCCACGGACGACGCCGCGGGCGGTGTGGCCGGCGCAACGGCGGCATCGCCGGCGCCGCCCGCCTCGTGACCGTGTTCGCCCCGCCCGTCGTCCGGGCGCTTGCCCGGCGAATGGGGCGTCAGGACGAGGGGCTCGTCCGGCGCATGCGTGTGGGTATGCGCGAGGTCCGCCACGTCGCCCTCCGAGGCGGGTGCGCCGGTCCGCTTGCGCCATACGACCGAGACGACGCCTGTCCCGGCGAGGATGACCGCGACCCCGAGCAGGACGACGGTCGTGCCCAGGAGGTCGGCGATCGGGCCGACGATGATGATCGGCACGAAGCTGGCGACCGAGATGAGGGTGAACAGCACGCCGTACACGCGGCCGCGGACGTCGGGCGGCAGGTCCTCCTGGAGCTGCGTCTGCGACGAGATCGCGACCGCGGCGTACGCCGCGCCGGCCAGGAACGCCACCGTGACGACGATGCTCAGGGTCGACACGAGGCTCGAGAGCGGCAGCTGCGCCTGGGCGCTGACGCCGGACAGGAAGCGCGAGATCGAGCCGACGACCGACAGCATGGCGATGAGCACACCGAGCACGATGAGCCCGCCCTCGATCAGGCGCCGGCGTCGGACGAAGTGGCCGAAGTTGTTGAGCGCGAGGATGCCCAGGACGACGCCGAGGCCCAGCGGCAGGACGACGACGACGATGTCCCGCGGGTCGAGGCCGAGCGTCTGCTTCGCGAAGCTCGGGCCGAGCGATCCGAGGACACCGACGAGCGAAGCCGTCGCACCCAGGTAGACGATGCTCCAGGCGATCGAGCGATGGTGGCGGACGTACCCGAGGCCTTCGATGAGCTGGCCGAACGTCGACGAGACCGCGTGCTCGGCATCCTTGGCGGCCTGGAGCGGGGACATGCCCTCGGGCGCCTCGTCCGCACCCGGCAGCGTGATGCAGAAGACGGACGCGACCAGGTAGAGCGCCGCGACGACGAGCAGGAGGCCCTGGGGTCCGGCGATGGTCACCGCGAGCGATCCGAACAGGGCGAAGCCGAGGGCGAACGCCGCGTTCAGCGTCACCGTGAAGATCCCGTTCGCCGCCACGAGCTGGTGGCGAGGCACGAGCTTCGGGATCATCGCGGCCTCGGCCGGAGAGAAGAACGTCGAGGCCGTCGAAACGATGATGTTGAGGAGGTACAGCAGCCCCAGCTGGTCGCCGGCGAAGACCATCGCGGCGATCGCGACCCCCCGCAGCACGTTCGTGACGACGAGCACGGCCCGCGGATCGAACCGGTCCACGTAGACGCCGGCCAGGGCCGAGAGCAGCACCGCAGGCACGAGGAACGTGAGGATCAGGGCGCTGTTGGCGGCGGCGGAGTGGGTGGATTCCCAGACGATGACGGTCAGGCCGTACAGGACCATGTTGCCGCCGATCTGGGTCGCCGCCTGGGACAGCCAGAGCAGCAGGAACGGTCGGTTGGCGAGGACGGCCAGCGCGCCGCTGCCGGTCTCGGCCTCGGGCGCGCCGTTGCGGCCGGCGGCGACGCTCACGGGCCGGGTCGGACGGCGGCGGTGATCGCGGGATCGCCGCGCTCGACGAAGCCGGCCAGGCGGCGCTCGAGGGACGGGCGGGCGAGGAGGACGTGCCGCCCGCAACCGCGGCAGCGCAGGCCGATGTCGGCGCCGAGCCGGTCGACGAGCCAGGTGTCCTCACCGCACGGGTGCCGCCGCTTCAGGCGGACCACGTCGCCGAGGAGCAGGACGAGGACGGTCGGTGGGGCCATTCGGCCGGTCAGGGTATCAGAGCCGTGGCTGGCCGTGGCCGGGGACGAGCGACCGGGTCGTCGCCGGAAGCTCGAGCCGGTCCACCGGCGTCACGGTGAGCTGGACATCGGGGAACGTCGCCTTCAGGCGCGCCACGATGCCGCCGGCCCGGGTGAGCGAGCCCGTCAGCGTGGCCGCGTTGCCGATCGCGTCCACCTCGAACGGGTCGCCGAGCGACGTGTCCTCGATCGAGATGGCCCCCGCCGGGCCGGCCACGACCGACCCGGACACGACGCGGACGCCGTCGACGGCGTACGACTCGGCGCCGGCGTTGCGGAGCTCGTTGAGGAGGTCCTGGACGGCGATTCCCGGGATCCGGCCGGCGATCGTCACCTGGATGCCGGGTCCCGTGACCGGCAGGAGGCCCGCCCAGGCACGGATCTTCGACAGGTCGGCCTGGAGTTGCCCGAGCGACGTGTCACCGCGTGCCTGGGCGGACACGAGCGCGTCGAGCTGCGCACGCGTCGCCGTGATCTCGGTCCGGAGCTGGTCGTTGCGGGTGTTGAGGTTCGCGACGAGATCGGTCAGCTCGGTGGCGGAGAGGGCGTCCAGGGCGTTGCCGGAGCTCTGGGCGCGGAACTGGACGACGAGGAGCAGGCCGAGCACGACGGCCACGAGCGCGACCGAGATGCTGTTCCGCGTGGCCCGCATCGAGTGGCTCACGGGACGGCGCTCGCCGACGGGCCGACCGCCGGCGCGGTGGATTCGACCGGCCGGCCGTAGCGCAGGTTGACCGCCCCGGCGTAGGCCGGCACGGCGACGTCGCCCGGCTGGGCGAAGGAGATGCGGATGCCCGACGGGCCGGCGCGTGCCCGGACGAAGTCGACGAACGACGGCGCGCCCGACATCGTGGCGTACAGGTCTGCCGATCCGATCGCGGCGACCTGGTAGGGCGGGGCGAGATACGCCGAGTTGACGAGCACCGAGCCGCCGATGTCGAGGATGGCCGACGAGCCGGTCACCCGCTCGGTGTTCACCGCGACAGCCTCCGCGCCGGCCAGCCAGAGCTCCTCCACGACCGTCCGCACGTCGGCCGCCGTCACCCGGTAGTCGGATTCGTTGGCGCCAGGCGGCACGGGCTCGGTCGAATCCTCGAGCTGGATGACGAGCCCACCGCCGTGCAGGGCGATCAGTCCGGCCGAGATCCGGACCCGGCCGAGGTCGTCGTTGACCTGGCGGACGGCGGCATCGCTGCCGGGACCGCGGTTCTCGACGTCCTGGACCTGCGTCCGCAGGTCGAGCAGGTTCTGCTTGAGCTGATCCTGCTGCGACTGGAGCCCGAGCGCCGTCTGGACGAGCGGCGCCCGCTCCTGGCTCGTGTAGCTCGTCCGCGGCACCGCCGACTGGAGCTGCGCGGCGATGAGGAAGCCCAGGGCGAGCAGCGCCAGCCCGAGGGTGACCTGCCAGCTCGCGACCCCGTACCAGCGCAGGGGCGCGCCGCGGCTCCGGTTCATCCGGGCGTGCCCCGCCTCCGGGCGGCCACGAGCACGAGTACCACGACGGTGACGAGGATCGCGATGGCGACCAGGTCAAGCGCGACGAGGATCCCGGGCGATCCGCTGTCGGCCGCGCCCGACGCGCCCGGGCTCGCAGCCGGCGCATCGGAGGCGCCCGGAGCGATCGAGGCGCCTGGCGCACCGCCGCTCGCGGCCGGCGCCGCGGAGCCCGTCCCCGGGCCGGCGCCGACCCAGTCGGACGGCAACGGACCCGCCGGCGCCGGGCGGGGACCCGTGCTGGCCA
>DASVIK010000237.1:0-6748 GCA_036382135.1 Candidatus Limnocylindrales bacterium
GGCGCCTCGAGGTCGTCGAGGGTGACCGTGTTAATCCCGCTGAGAGCGTCCATACGAGGATGATGGTTGCGCCTGCTGCCGCTCAGCCCTTGTGCTGAACTCCCTGCGGAGCGCAGACCGAGCCGCCCAGACGCCGCACATGCCGTGGACGCCGCCACCCGGCGGCGTCGATGACGAGCACAGGTAGATCCCGCGGGTCGGCGTCGCGTAGGGATCGAGCCGCGCGACCGGCCGGGTGAAGAGCTGGCGCAGGTCCTCGATCCCGGCGTTGATGTCGCCGCCGACGTAGTTCGGGTTATAGGCCTCAAGATCGGCGGGCAGGCGGACCGAGCGGGCGAGGATCGTGTCCCGGAAGCCTCGCGCGAACCGCTCGACCTGCGCCTCGATCCGGTCGGTCATGTCGAACGTGGAGCCGCTCGGGACGTGGCAGTAGGCCCAGCCGGTGTGCCGTCCGTCCGGCGCGCGGCTGGGGTCGAAGCGGCTCTGCTGGACGACGATGACGAACGGTCGCTCCGGGTGACGGCCGGCCGCGACCTCCGCCTCCGCCGCCCGGATCTCGTCAAGCGTGCCCCCGACGTGGACCGTCCCCGCCCGACGGGCCCCCTCTCCCCGCCAGGGGATCGGGGCGCTCAGCGCCCAGTCGACCTTCACGATGCCGGGGCCGTAGCGGAACCCGTCGAGCCGTCGTCGGTAGCTCCCGGACAGCCGATCCCCCGCGATCGCGGCCAGGGCCCGCGGCGTCGTGTCGAAGAGGACCGCCCGCGCAGCCGGAAGCTCGTCCAACGAGGTGACAGGGTGGCCGGTCACGATCTCCCCGCCGAGCGACCGGAGCTCGGCGGCGAGGGCATCGGCGAGCTGCTGCGTCCCGCCGCGAACCACTGGCCAGCCGTAGGCATGCGCGGTGATCGCGAGGACCAGCCCGAACGACGCGGTCAACGGGCGGTCGAGTTTGAGCATCGAGTGAGCGCTGACGCCGGTCAGGAGCGCCCGGGCCTCGTCCCCGCGGAACCTGCCGCCGGCGAGCCCGACCGCGGAATGTACTGCCGGGATCCCGAACCGTGCCGCTGCGAGCGGGTGACGCGGGACCCGGAAGACCGGACCGAGGACCAGGTCCATGACCGCATCGGCGTCACGGACGAGCGGGCCAATGAGCGCGCGATATGCCGCCCGGTCGACCCCGAGCCCCGCCGCCGTGTCGGCGACCGACCGCTCGAGCACCGCGACTCGCCCGCCGTCGAGCGGATGGGCGAGCGGCGCCGGCGGGTCGATGAGCTCGAGGCCGAACCGCCCCAGGTCGAGGCCGCGGAAGAACGGCGACGCCGTCGACGTCCCCTGGACGGTGGAGCAGATGTCGTGGACGAACCCGGGGAGCGTCAACTCGGCGCTGCGCATCCCCCCGCCGACCGTGTCGTGCGCCTCGTACACGACCACCGACCGCCCGGCCCGGGCGAGGGTGATCGCCGCCGCCAGCCCGTTCGGTCCCGACCCGATGACGATCGCGTCGGGCGCGTCAGCCTTCATCCGCGCATCGTGCGCCACGAACAGGATGCGTGTTGCGGCGTCTGTACCGTCGAACTGCCTGAAGGCAACGGGCGGCGAGGGATCACGCGGCCCCGGTGCGCCGGAACCAGCGGCGGGGGTGGGTGGCCATCCAGAACGTCGAACGGATCGCCGCGTTGTGGCGGATGTTCTTGGCGTTCTTCCACTGGCGCCTCCGGTCGACGCAGGTCTGCTCGAGCGTGGCCGTCGCGTCAACGTTGAAGCGGGCGGCGAGGTTGTGGAGCGTCGCCATCCAGAAGGCGTTCTCCTGGCGGTGCCCGAAGAGCGCCATCGAGACCTCGTAGAGCGGGTCGTTCGCGCGCAGGAGCACCTCAATCTGGACGACGGGCGCGAGATCGTCGAGGAAGGCGCTGAACGTGATCCAGGCCGCAAACATGTGCCCCTCGGGGGTCATGAAGGTGAACGACTCATCATCCGCGTAGATGACCAGCACGCCGGTCGAGAGCGTTTGGCCCCCGGGCGCCGCAAGGTTGAGCAACGCGACGTCGCCGGGAGCGATGCCCGTGATCGGACCGTAGAAGCTGTTGCCTTTCGGCCAGAACGTCCCGAACTCGCCCTTCCAGGTGGAGATCACCTGCTCGGGCGACGCGTCAGCGCCCTCGAGCCGGACCCGGTACCGCTTCTGCCACAGCTGTCCGAAGCCCTGCACCGGCCCGACCAGGCGGCGTCCCTCGACATTGAGGTTCATGGCGCGCGTCGGGACGGCGCCGACGGCCAGGCGGTCGACCGGCTTCGACCAGTTCGCGGCGCTCGATCGCGGCGGGGCGGCCGGGGCCTCCGGGGGCGCTGCGCCATCGGTCGCCGTCGTGTTCTTGCTCATCGCTCATCCCCTCCGAGCTCTGTACATGGTCCGATCGTCAGACCCCGGCGGCTGCGAGCGCGTCGGCCGCAGTCGCGTGGATCGCGATCGCCTCGTCGAGCCGGGTGAGCGCGAGAATCTGCCGGTAGTGCTCGCTGAGTGCGACGGCCATCAGTCGCTGGCCCTGGCGCTGGACGCGGACCAGCAGGGTGACCAGCAGGCCGATGCCGCCGCTGTTCATGTAGTCGAGCCCGCCGAAGTCGAGGATGATCACCTTCGCCCCGGTCCCGCTCGCGCTCGCATATGCGTCCATCAGCGGACCCTCGCTCGCGGCGGTGACGTCCCCGCTGACCTCGATCGCGGAGGCCCCAGGGCTGAGCTGGCGGACCTCCACCGTTGTGGTCCCCGTCGTCATCGCTCCCCTCCTGCCGTGACGACGACACCGGCGGCCGTCGCGCTCGCCTGGTCGTCGAAGATCCGCATGTAGTCGGACAGCCGGGTGATCTGGAAGATCTCGACGTAGTGCGGGCTGAGCCCGCAGGCTCGCACCTCGCGTCGATCCTTCCTGCCGTCGGCCAGGAGTCGCACGATCAGCGCGATCCCGGTGCTGTTGATGTATGCGGTATCGCTGAAGTCGAGCACGATGGCGCTGGCGCCGAGCGCGGCGACTTCACGGTAGGCTGCGGCGAGCGCGGCTTCGGCAGCCGCATTGACGTCGCCGTGCAGCTCGATCGTGGCGAGCTCTGGGGTCCCGTGAACCTCAGCCTTGAACGGGATGGCTGGCATCGCCGGCTCCTTCCAGGTGGAGCGTCAGGGCCACGGTCTGGCCCGTGCCATGCGGTGTGACCTCCATCGCGTCCACCATGTGTTTGATCAGGAAGAGACCCCAACCGCGCGGCTTCTGATCGCCGGCGAGCTTCTTCTCCAGGTCCGGCTCCTCTGCGCTGCCGATCGGGCCGCTCAGGCCCCGGTCGGTGATCCGGACCACGAGGTCATCACCTTCCACGTCGACGGCAATGTCGACCGGGATCGTGGGGTCGTTCTGGCTGCCGTATTCGATCGCGTTCATGGCGGCCTCGCTGACGGCGGTCTTCAGCCGCTCAACGCGGTCGGGCGCGATTCCGAGCTCAGCCACCGCTGCCGCGACCTGGTCCATCGCAACACGCTCGTTGCCCTGCTCGCCCGGCAGCGAGGCGCGGAGCAGCACGCGGCCACCGGGACGCGCAGCCGGCGAAGTGGCGACCGACGTCGCCGAGGCCGTTTGCGCAGGAACCTCGCCGACGGTCATGCCGAATCCGCCCGTGCGCTGCAGCGCGACGAGCGTGATGTCGTCTTCCTGGTCCCAGCCCTTGCCGACGAAGCCGTGGAGCTCGTCGAGGAGATGGTCGAGCAGCTCCGTGCTCGGGAGCTCGGTCGCCATGAGCTCTCGGAGCCGCGGGAAGCCGAACATGTCACCCGCGCGGTCGTGTGCCTCGACCAGCCCGTCGCTGTAGAGCAAGACGCTCTCGCCCGGCGCGAGGACCGCCTCGTGCTCCGGGTAGTCCATCCCGGGCAGGAGTCCCAGCGGCATCCCAGTCGCCCGAAGCTCGATCACGCCGCCGGCCGTGCGGACGTAGGGCAGATTGTGCCCGGCGTTGGCGTATACGACCTTGCCGGTCTCGGGCTCCAGGACCATGTACAGGCACGTCACGAACATCCTTGCCGGCATCTCCGGCAGCAGGATCTCGTTCGCCCGCTCGAGAACTGCGGCCGGCGACCCGACCCGGGGCGCCTCACCGCGGAGCACGGACTGGGTGCGGGCCATGATCAGGGCCGCCGGGACGCCCTTGTCCGTCACGTCGCCGACCACGATCCCGATCCGGCCGTCGGGAAGCGCGATGAAGTCGTAGAAGTCGCCGCCCACTGCCCGGGCTGGGCCGTAGTACGCCGCCACCTGCCAGTCGGGTAGCTGGGGCAGCTCGCGTGGCAGGAACTGCTGCTGGATGAGGGTGGCGACCCGCATCTCCTGCTCGAGCCGCTCACGGGCCTGGATCTCCACGGCCTGCTCACGGACAAGTTGTGCGACCCGGATCGCCGGCGCCGCCTGGGCGGCCAGGGTCGTGAGGAGCCTGCGGTCGTCGGTGCTGTAATCCTGGTCAGACAGCCGCGGCCCGAGATAGAGGGCGCCGATGAGCTCCCCCTGGGCGACCAGGGGCACGACGAGCCGGATGCCTGCGGCGCGCAGCTCGCCAAGCGCCGGCGAATCGAGCTCGAGGCGCTCGGCATCGACCACACCACTCGCCGACTGGAGGTAGGCGAACAGCGAATCATTCGGCGCGATCTCGATCGCGGGACCGGTTGCGGTGGGGATTGCGGCCGGGGCCGGCGCATGCACCGACATGGCCGGGGCGCTCGCACCTCGATCGGGAGCATCGGGCGTGGCCCCCCGCCCAACCGTGCGCTTGATCGCATCGATGAATGCCATGGGCGCAGTTCTACGCCTCCACCGTCCGGAATGCGTTACGAACCGAGGACGCCAACACCATTCGTCACGCTTTCGCTTCGCATTGGCCCGTTCTCCAGCCGGCTGGCGGCGCCAGCATGCAGAGTCGAAGCCGTCGATCGGTCGCGAAACCGCCACCTCTGACCGTTACGGTCCCGCCGGTGCATCGGGTACCGTAGCGGAGATGGAGCCGCGGATCCGGACGCGCCTGATCGGGCCGGTGGCCGTCGAGGTCGACGGCTCGCCGCTCGCGGTCGACACCCGCAAGGCAGTGGCCCTCCTCGCCTACCTCGCCGTTGCTCGCCGCCCGGCGAGCAGGGAGTCGCTCGCCGCGCTGCTGTGGCCCGAGGCCGATGGCCCTGATGCGCGCGGCGCCCTCCGGAGAACACTGTCAGTGCTGCGGGCGGGCCTGGGCGACGCCGGCCTGATCGTCGACCGGTCGACGGTTCGGATCGACCCCGCGGCCTTCGACGTGGACCTCTGGCGGTTCGAGGAAGCCCTCGCGGTCGCCCGCGCACATGACCATCCGGGCGACGCCTTGTGCGCCGAGTGCTTCGCCTCGCTGAGAGAAGCGGCAGCGCTTGACCAAGGCGATTTCATGGCCGGCTTCGGGCTCCGCGACTCGGAAGAGTTCGACGAATGGCAGCGCGCCGAGGCCGCCTCGCACACGAGGCAGCTGGCAGCCGTCCTGGAGCGACTCGCGCGAGGCCAGCTGGCCGCGAGGGCCTGGGACCAGGCGGCAGTGACCGCTCGTCGGTGGCTCGGACTCGATCCACTTCATGAACCCGCGCACCGCCTCCTGATGGAGGTCCTGGCGCGATCGGGCGAGTCCGCTGCCGCGCTGGCCGAGTATCGCGACTGCGTCCGGATCCTGGACCGGGAGCTGGGAGTCGCGCCGCTCGCCGAGACGACCGATCTCGCGGAAGCCATCCGCGCCGGCCGGCTCGCGATACTGCCGGAAACGCTCGAATCGGTCGCTGGCAGGTCGGGTGCCCGAGGGCAGCGCTCGGCGAGCGTGCAGGCGGATAGCGCGCGCCTGGGAGGTCCCGCGCAGCCACCGTTGATCGGTCGGACGCTCGAGCTCCAACGGCTGGTTGAAACGCTCGCGGCAGTCGGCCCGTGGGGCCGTCTCCTCGTCATCGAGGGCGAGCCAGGGATCGGCAAGACCCGCCTCGCTACGGCTTTGGCGGACAGCGCAAGGGCTCGAGGCGGCACTGTCCTCGAGGCCCGGGCCTACGCCGGCGAGGAGGCCATCCCGCTCAGCGTCATCGCGGAGCTGCTCAGGACCGGCATGTCCCGCCCGGACGCGCCCGAGAGACTCGCGATGGTCGAACCGGGAGCCCTCGCGGACTTGACGCGGCTCCTTCCCGTGCCGGGCGTCCGGCCGACCACGCGACCACTGGAGGGCGACCCGTTCGGGCGCGTTCGGCTCTTCGAGGCCGTGGGCACCGCGTTGGTCGCGCTCGTCCGAGGCACGGAGCCCGGCGTCGTGTGGATCGATGATGTCCACCGGGCCGACTCGTCGACGAAGGAGTTCCTGGGCTACTTCGCGCGGCGCCTGCCCGACCACCCGATCGGGCTCCAGGTGACCTGGCGCACGGAGGAGCTCGACCCGGGGGTTCGCGAGCAGGTTCTCGACGTTGCATCGGAGGCTGGGCTCGTGACCACGGTCAGCCTGGGTCGACTCGACCGGTCGGACGTCGCGACCCTGGCCGACGCGATCCTCGGCGAATCGTCGAGCGCCGACCGGGTCGACACCCTCTTCGAGGACTCCGAGGGGCTCCCGCTCTACGTCGTCGAGGCGCTGGCCGAGCCCGACTCCTCGCGTGTCGCGGCACTCGGCGGGGTCACCGCGCTCCTCCAGGCAAGGATCGCGGCCCTGACCGAAATCGGTCGCCAGGTCCTCT
>DASVIK010000238.1:0-6427 GCA_036382135.1 Candidatus Limnocylindrales bacterium
TCGAGCTCGCCCCGGGCCAGGAGCGCCCGATCGCATTCGTGCTCCACGTCGCCGCGTGCCCCGGCGTGCCGGTGCCCTCGAGCGAGCCCTCCCCCGACCTGTCGGGCGACTACGTCCCACCGACCGGTGAGGGAGGGGCGTCCATGAGCTTCGATCGGATCGACCTCGACTACAGCGTCCTCGGCCTGGCCCGGGAGACATCTGTCCGGCTCTTCGAGACGGTCGTCATCCGATCGCCGATCTCCGCCGTTTGCACCCTCGATCAGGAGTGGGATCGACCCTCTCCGTCGGCCCCCTGACACGACGGGCACGACCAGACGGTCCGCGGCAGATCGCGGCCGAGGCTCGCCGAGGCGACGGGCGTGCCGCAGCGGCGGCAGGGACGACTCGCCCGGCCGTAGACCCACAGGGGCGCCCCGCCGGCCTCGCGGGCACCCTCCGTCGTCGTGCGCTCCGGGCCGCGACGCCGGTCGGCGTTGGCGAGAAGGAGCCGCCGCGCCGTGTTGATGAGCCGCTCCAAGGTCGCCTCGTCCAGCGAAGCGACGGTCGCCAGCGGATCGACCCGCTCGATGAAGAGGATCTCCGAGCGGTAGACGTTGCCCACCCCGGCCATGACCCGCTGGTCGAGGAGCGCCTCTCCGATCGTCGTCGCCGACCGCGCCGGGTGCCGCAGCCGGCGCAGCGCCTCGACCGGATCGAACGCCTGGTCCAGGAGGTCCGGGCCGAGCGGCGCGAGCGCCGGATGCAGCACCTCTGCCCGCGCGTCGAAGAGCTCCACGACCGGCGCGTCGAAGCACACGGCGACGGCGCCCTCGACCTCGAGCACGAGGACCGCCCGCGCCGCGGGGCGGCGCCAGCGCTCGCCCGGGCGGTAGCGGTGCCAGGTCCCGTTCATTCGGAGGTGCGTCCGCACCTCGAGCCCGTTCGAGCACCGGATGAGCAGGTTCTTGCCGATCGTGTCCACAGACTCGACCGTGGCCCCGACGAGCCGGCCGACCTGGGCGCCGCGGGTCGCGCGCGCAGCCAGCACGGCCCGCCCGACGAGGTACGGACGGAGCCCGGCCGCGGTCCGGAAGAGGGTGTCGCCCTCGGGCATCGGTGCGCCGCGGTCAGCGCGCGGGCGAGCGGACGACCGACGAGCGGAGCGCGAGTCCGCGGTAGCCCGGCACGAACCCGGCCTCGAGGAGGCGCTCGCGCCACGGCGACCCGGCGACCGGCAGGCCGTCGACCTTGGCGATGACCAGCTCGCGGGCGCGACCATCCGCGACGAGGGTGCCGAGGGCGCGCAGTGCCGGGCCGCCGACCGCCGGCTCGTCCGCGGCCGGGAACGTCTGGAGCCCGGACCCACCCCGCTCGAGATAGATCGCGGCGTGGCCGTCGACAAGCACGACGTACGCCCCGGCCGCACGCGGCAGCGGTCGCCGGTCGTCGTCACCCCGGCGCGGCCAGGCGAGCGCGGCACCGTACGGGTTCGCCGGGTCCGCGGCCGCCAGGAGGTGGATCCGCGGTTCGGCGGGTCCCGACGCCCCGGCGGGCTCGCGGACGGCCCGCAACCGGTCCAGGGCCCCGGCCTGGGCGAACTGGGCGGCCCCCAATCCGTCCACGAAGTAGCCACGCCGGATGCGTCCGGCCTCCTCCATCGCGCGGAGCACCGGGTAGACGGCGGAGAAGCCGCCAACCACGGCTTCGGCCGCGACCGCCTCACGGGTCAGGACCCCATGGCGTTCGAGGAGCGCAAGCGACAGGGCGTGCAGGCGTTCCGTGCGGGCGGCCGGGCTCGGCGCCTCCGGGGGCGGCTCGACGAGCGACCAGCGCCCGGCGGCCTCCGGGGGCCCGAGCGCCGTCAGCCGGCCGGGCCGCGGTCGCGCGGTCGAGCGCGCGGGACGGCGCCAGCGGAGCGCGCGCAACGGAGCGAACGTGTCGTTCGTGACCTCGCCGGCCCACACGAGGTCCCAGAGCGCGTCGAGGACGTCTCGATCGGGGCCCCCACCCGCGGCGACGTGAAGCTCGCGGTAGAAGCACGCGCCGCGCCGCCCGAGGTGGGCCCGGATGGCCTCGTGGCGTGGACTCTCGGGTCGGGCCGCCTCGTCGCCCGTGCCGGCCGCGGCGGAACGAAGCACCTCCCGGCCGGGGCGGAACAGCGCGATCCGACCGTCGTCCCGATTGAGGCTGCCGCGCCCCACCCAGGCGACCTCGCCGAGCGCCCCGAGCTCGTCGAGGAGTCGCGGCTGGTAGCCCGGCACGCGGACCGGGAGCACGTCGCGCTCGAGGACCGAGGCCGGGATGGGCACGCCCGTCAGCTGATCGACGACCTCCGCCAGTCGCTCGAGGGCGGCCTGGCCTCGGAGCGCCGGCCGGTCCCGGTCGCCCCCGACAGGTGCGACGCCGTGCCACTCCGGCAGGAAACGTCCGAGCGCCGCCGCCTCGACCGGCTCGACTTCGTGACGCAGCCGCGCGAGCGACCGCCGGCGCAGCGAGCGCAGGACATCGGGATCGCACCACTCCCGCTCGGCTCCGCCCGGCCGGAACTCGCCACGCAAGAGCGTCCCCGCCGCGAGGAGGCGCTCGAGGGCATCCTCCACGAGCCGCGGCGGGAGGCCCCAGCGGGTCGCCGGCTCGTCGGTCAGGAACGGCCCGTGGGTGCGTCCCCACCGGGCGAGCAGGCCCTCGAGCGCGCCGGCCGCGGGCACGAGGAACGCCTCGGGGATGCCCCGAGGTGGCTGGACGCCGAGCGCGTCGCGGTACCGGGCCGCGTCTTCGATCGCGATCCAGCGCTCCTCGCCGGCCACGCGGACCGCAACGGCACGATGTGACGCCACGAGTCCGGCAAGCCAGTCGGCCGCTGCCGCGGCCGCGTCGGCGATCCCGGGTCCGGGCGCGAGCCGCGCCGCCACCTCGTCGATGCGCAGGTCGCCCACCCGCCGGAGCAGGTCGTGGACGCCGTCCTCGGTCGAAACGCGGCGATCCTCGGCCAGGCCCTGGACGGCGAGCTCCAGGTCGGCCAGGGCCGCCGGGTCGAGCAGCTCCCGCAGCTCCTCCTGGCCGAGCAATTCGCGGAGGAGGTCGCGGTCGAGGGTGAGCGCCTGGGCCCGGCGCTCGGCGACGGGCGCGTCGCCGTCGTACATGTAGGCGGCGACGTAGTCGAACAGGAGGGAGCTCGCGAACGGCGACGCGCGCAGGGTCTCCACGCTGTGGATCGAGATCTCCCGCCGCTCCACGGCCGAGAGGACCTCCCGGAGGGCGGGCAGGTCGAACACGTCGGCCAGGCATTCGCGGTACGTCTCGACGAGGATCGGGAAGCTGCCATACCGGCTCGCGACGGCCAGGAGGTCGGCCGCCCGCTGGCGCTGTTGCCAGAGCGGGGTCCGCGTGCCGGGCCGCCGGCGCGGCAGCAGGAGTGCCCGTGCGGCATTCTCGCGGAAGCGCGAGGCGAACAGCGCCGAGCTCGCCACGCCGCCGACGACGAGGTCCTCCACCTCGTCGGGATCCGGGAACAGGAGCGCCTCGACCGCGGCCGGATCGGTCTCGAGCTCGCCCTCGGGCAGCCGGATCGCGATCCCGTCGTCCGACCAGATCGTCCGGACGGCGGCACCGAGCCGCTCGGCGAGGCGCGCCTCCAGGGCCACGGACCACGGCGCGTGGACCCGGCCGCCGAACGGAGTCAAGAGGACGATCCGCCAGTCGCCGAGCTCGTCCCTGAACCGCTGGACGACGATCCGGCGGTCCGTGGGCAGGGCACCCGCGGTCTCGCGCTCCTCCTCGAGGTAAGCGACGAGATTCTCGGCGGCGAACGCGTCGAGGTCGTTCCGGTCGCGCAACCGGGCCACGGCCGCGGCGCGACCGCGCGCGCCACGCGCCAGGTCGCCCTCGATCTCGCGCACGAACGCGCCGATCGCCCGTCCGAGCTCGATCGGCCGCCCGACGGCGTCGCCGTGCCAGAACGGGAGCTTGCCCGGGACCCCGGGCGCGGGCGACACCGTGACCCGGTCGTGGCCGATCTGCTCGATCCGCCAGCTGCTCGCGCCGAGGACGACGACGTCGCCATGCATGCCCGCACGGAGCTCGTAGACCATCTCCTCGTCGAGCTCGCCCACTCTGCGGCCCGGCGTGCCGGCCTCGCCGACCATGAACACGCCGAACAAGCCGCGGTCGGGGATCGTGCCGCCCGAGGTGATCGCCACGACGCGCGCATCGCGCCGGCCGGCGATCTCTCCGGTCACCCGATCCCAGGTCAGGCGCGGCTTGAGCTCGGCGAACTCGTCCGACGGATACGCGCCGGCGAGCATCCCGAGCACGCCCTCCAGCGCCTCGCGGGTCAGGGTCTCGAAGGGTGCCGCCCGGCGCACGATCGCATCGAGCTCGTCGACCGTCCAGCGATCCAGGACGGACATCGCGACGAGCTGCTGGGCGAGCACGTCGAGCGGATTGCGCGGGAGCGTGGTTGTCTCGATCGCGCCCGCGTGCATCCGCTCGACCACGACCGCGCACTCGAGGAGGTCGCCCCGGTACTTCGGGAAGAAGATGCCCCGGGACGGGGCGCCGACCTGGTGGCCGGCCCGGCCGACCCGCTGCAACCCGCTGGCCACCGAGTTCGGCGATTCGACCTGGATGACGAGATCCACGGCACCCATGTCGATGCCGAGCTCGAGACTGCTCGTCGCGACGAGCGCCGGCAACCGCCCCGCCTTGAGGTCCTCCTCGATCGTCAGGCGCTGCTCGCGGGCGACGCTCCCGTGATGGGCTCGCACGAGGTCCTCCCCCGCGAGCTCGTTGAGGCGCTGGGCGAGGCGCTCCGCGAGGCGCCGGCTGTTGGTGAAGACGATCGTGCTCCGGTGCGAGCGGATGAGCTCGAGGATCCGCGGGTGGATCGCCGGCCAGATGCTCGAGCGGGCCTCGCGACTCGTGGCCGGACCCCCCGGCTGTTCGTCGAGCGGGAGGACCTCGCCGAGCCGGCTCATGTCCTCGACCGGGACGATCACCTGGAGCTCGAGCGGCTTGCGCATCCCCGCGTCGACGATCGTCACCTCGCGGCCGGGTCCCACGCCGCCGAGGAACCGGGCGATGGTCTCCAGGGGCCGCTGGGTCGCGGAGAGGCCGATCCGCTGCGGCGGGTTCGCCGCGAGGCATTCGAGCCGTTCGAGGCTCAGGGCGAGGTGCGCGCCGCGCTTGCCGCCCGCGATCGCGTGGACCTCGTCGACGATGACGTGCTCCACGCCCCGGAGGACCTCGCGCGCGCCGCTGGTCAGCATGAGATAGAGCGATTCGGGGGTCGTGATCAGGATGTCCGGCGGGTGACGGACGATGTCCCGCCGCGCCTCGCTCGTCGTATCGCCGGTCCGCGTCGCGATCGCGATGGACGGGACCGGCAGGCCGAGCCGTCCGGCCGCGATGGCGATGCCCGCGAGCGGAGCGCGCAGGTTCCGCTCGATGTCGTAGGTCAGGGCCTTGAGCGGTGATATGTACAGGACCCGGACCGTCTTGGCGCCCGCGGCGCCGGCGGGCGGGGTCGTCGCGAGCCGGTCCAGGCACCAGAGGAAGGCGGCGAGGGTCTTGCCGCTTCCCGTGGGGGCGTGGATGAGCGTGTGGTGACCGGCCGCGATCGCCGCCCAGCCGTCGGCCTGCGCCTTTGTGGGACCTTCGAACGTCGCCTCGAACCAGGCCCGGACGGGCGCGCTGAAGAGCGCCAGCGGGTCGGCGGTGGGCGCGGGCACTGGGGCGGTCCTGGCCACGGGACCGCGAGTATAGGGCGCGCGGTACATCTAGACCAGATGTTCTATTGCGCCTTCAGCGCCAAGGAACGGCGCCTCGGCGGCAGCGCCGTTCCGAGGCATGAATCGACCGGCCCGGGCTGATCCCGGGCCGGTCCTCTGTGGGCGAGGGGCCGCGCTAGATCGCCGACGCTCCGTGAGCCGGGACCGGCGCCTTCGTCACTGCGGCACGCCACGGCACACCCAGGCGAGGGAGCAGGTACCGGTCGACTCCGTAGTAGCCCGCGACGCGCCAGGCGAGGATCAGGCCGATCTCGAAGGCGAACATGACCGGGTTGGTCGACGCGGAGCCGGCCAGGAGGAAGGACATGTTCATCGTCGCCCCGAAGAAGGCCGCGATGCCCACGAGGGCCCCGACGAGGATGCCGACGCCGATCGCGAGCTCACCCAGGGTGACGAGCCAGGCGAACCAGCCCTGCGCGTGGTTGTCGATGAGGGTCTGGAGGAAGGTGCGGTACCACTCGAAGGTGATGGGCGGCTTGCCCGGCGCGGCCGGGACGGCCACGGCGCCCTTCCAGAAGCCGAGGAGGGCGCTGCCGCCGTCGACCCAGCCGGTCCCGGTGAGCTTGTGCCAGCCCGCTTCGATCCACTCGAAGCTGATGAAGATCCGGATCGGCAGCCAGAACAGGCCGGCCCGGGTGTTGCTGAACAGATAGCGG
>DASVIK010000239.1:0-13383 GCA_036382135.1 Candidatus Limnocylindrales bacterium
CGGGCGAGAGCGCGTCGAACACGAAAGAGCCGGTGAGCGTGACGATCCGTGGCGGCTTCGACCCCGCCGTTCCGACGATCGCGAACCGGCTGCGGCTCGCCGGGCTGGCCGCCGCGGCGGCGACAGACTCCTCGAGCACGAGCGTGCGCCCATCCGCGGAGAGGCCGCTCGCCTGGTGGGCCACCCCGATCGTCGGCAGTCGCCAGGCCCCCGCCACCGAGATCCGGGTCGGCGGGTCGCCGCCTTCGGGGTCCGACACCTGGACGCGCGTGGAGCCGCCTTCGGTGGTCACCGACACGAGGGTGTGCCAATCGCGCGAGACGAGGCCTTCCGGCAGGTCGAACAGCAGGCGGCGATTCGTGGGATCCACGACCGCATAGGCGGTGACCGCTGTCGGATCGGCCAACCGGAGGACGAGCAGGTCGGTCACGTCGCCGTTCGGGGCCACGAAGAACGGACTCGCCGACGCATCGAGACCGCCCGTTGCGGCGGCTTTCTGGACGATGGGAGTCGCGGCGCCGGGTGCCGGCGCGGCGGCGATCGTGCACGCCGCCGCGGCGAGGGCCACGGCCGCGAGCCCGGCGAGGGTCCGGGCGAAGGATCGGCGGTTCATGGGGCGTCTCCCGGGTACGGGTGGCGGGTCGGTCGCCCGTTCGGCCCTACTACACCGCCCGACGGCCCACGGTTCCGGGGCGGGCGCGGCGCTCAGCGCAGCGAGGTCGCGACGGCGAGCGCCGCTTCGCGCGCGAGGGGCGTCTCGAAGCGCAGGGTCACGGCCCCCACCTCCCAGATGAGGACGTTGCCCGTGACGGTCACCTGCCGGAACCGCGAAAGTCCGTCCGGATCCAGGTACATGAGCAGGAGATCGTGCGGGGCTCCCGTGATCCAGTATCCGTCCGATGCGCCGACGCGGACGGGTTCGACCGTCGTCCCCGGACCGACGACCTTCTGGAACGCGTCCGGCTGGATGGCTCCGAGGAACTCGGTCAGCGTCGTGTGGTCCGGGTAGAGCAGGGCGACCCGGGTGAACGGCGCGTTGCCGGTCAGATGGACCTCGGTCGGGTCGCCGAGGCCGGCCCCGCCCGGCAGCAAGAGCCCGAAGCCCGCCCCGGAGCGGGCCCGATCGAGGCTGACCTTCGGGCCCAGCTCGGAATCCGGCGGCGTCCCTCGCGGGGTCGGCTCCGCGTCGGATAGGGATGACGACGGCCCTGGTGCACTGGCCGTCGCGGTCGGGGTCGGGGAAGCGAGCGGACGGAGCTCGATCCGGATGCCCGGCACCCCGAGTCCGATGGCCGCGGCCGCCACGACGATCGCGAGCAGCGCGATGACCGCGATGACCAGGCTCCGCCGCGCCACGCGTCGACCGCCGAGGCCGCCGCCGGCGAGCTCCCGCAGGCGGCCGAGGACGCCGGTCCGACCGGACCGGCCACGATCGATGGTACCGGCAGCGCGAGCCGCGGCACCGCTCTCGAGGGCGGCGGTGACCCGCCCGGCGAGATCGGGGGTCGCCGGCCACGCGAGCTGCCCGGAGAGCGCGCCCAGGCGCTCGATGAGCTCGGCGTCGTCGAGCGGCCGGCGGCCGGTCATCGGGCCACCTCCCCGTCCATCGTCATGCGCAGGCGACCGAGCGCCCGTGACAGGCGCGACTTGACCGTTCCGGGCGGCACGCCAAGGGCTGTCGCCGTCTCGGCCTCCGACAGTTCGAGCAGGTAGCGGCAGCCGATGACCAGTCGATCGTCGTCCCCCAGGCGCCGGAGCGCGGCGAGGAGCTCATCGCGCGCCTCGGCCGCGAGGACCACCCCCTCGGGCGATGGGGCCGCATCGTCCGCAGGGCGGTCCTCAGCCATCCGGAGGGCCAGCCCGGTCCGCCGGCCCGCCGAGCGCCGCCGATTGCGGGCTTCGTTCACGACGATCCGCAGGAGCCATGGCCGGAAGGGAGCGTCGGCCCGGAAGCGGGACAGGGCCGCGTGCGCCTTGAGGAACCCTTCCTGCGTGGCATCCTCGGCCTCCGAGGCGTCGCCGCACGCGAGGTAGGCGGTTCGCACGGCTACCTCCTGGTGGCGCTGCACGAGCTCGCCGTAGGCGCCGATGTCGCCACGCCGGGCCCGCTCGATGAGTTCCGAGTCCTCCAGTGGACGGCCCTCCACGGGTTCGCACCATCTACACCGCGCAGGCTAGACCGGTTCCCGAGCCCCGGTGGCGGCCGCGATCCCGCGGGCCCGGGCGACTTGCACGGCGTGCAAACAACCGGCCGATCCGGCCCGGCGACGGCCGGGAGCGTGCACGGGGTACAACGATCGCGCCGCATGAAGCTGGCTCGACAGCGTCTTGCCATCCGGTGCAAGAAACGGCCCGATCGGGCCCGGCCCTTGGAGCCCTCTCGGAGGCCGGATGTTGCCACCCGCTGCACGTGGTGCCGCGAGTGGCGCCCGCGACCCGCGACCTCGCCTGAGGAGCACGGAGACTCGCCTCGCCGGGCCCTACAATCGGCCGGTGAGCCCCGATCCCGACGACCAGCCGCCGAGCCTGCCCGGCCGGGTCTTCCGCCGTTCGGCGCTGGCCGATCCGCCGGTCGCCGTCCGCGCCGAGGGCTCCACGATCTGGGACGCCGAGGGTCGGGCGTATCTCGACGGGGCCGGCGGCGCGATCGTGGTCGGGGTCGGCCACGGGCGCCAGACGATCGCCCGGGCGATGGCCGAGAACGCCGGCCGGATCGCCTACGCGCACGGCAGCACGTTCACGTCCGAGGCGCTCGAAGCGTACGCGATCGAGATCGGTCGCCACCTTCCCCTCGACGGCCCGGCGATCTACCCGGTGAGCGGGGGCAGCGAGGCCATCGAGACGGCGCTCAAGCTCGCCCGCGCCTACCACCTCGCGCGCGGCGAGGCGGACCGCTGGATCGTCATCAGCCGTTGGGGGAGCTACCACGGCAACACGCTGGGCGCGCTCGACCTGTCGGGCCGCACGCCGCTGCGCCGACCGTACGAGGGTTGCCTCGGCCGCTTCCGCCACGTGAGTGCCGCCTATCCGTACCGCGCGGGAGAGGCCGCCGCCCACGCCCTGGGCGACGCGGACCAGCTTGCCGCGGAGCTCGAACGGACGATCGAGTCCGCCGGCCCCGGCACCGTCGCGGCATTCGTCGCCGAGCCGATCGTCGGCGCGACGCTGGCCGCGGCTGTGCCCCCGGAGGGCTACTGGCCGGCGATCGCGGACGTCTGCCGCCGGCACGGCGTGCTCGTCATCGCCGACGAGGTCATGACCGGCTTCGGGCGGACCGGACGCTGGTTCGCGATGGACCACTGGGGCCAGCGGCCCGACATCCTCGTGGCGGCCAAGGGCGCCACCTCGGGCTACTGGCCGTTCGGCTTCGCCGCCGTCTCGGACGAGGTGTACCGGACGATCACCGGTGCCGGAGCCTTCGTCCACGGCTTCACGTACAGCCACTCCCCGGTGGGCGCGGCCGTCGCGCGCGAGGTCCTCCGGATCCTCGAGACCGAGGACCTCGTGACCGCGAGCGCCATGAAGGGCGAGCGGCTGAAGGACCTGCTCTCCGTGCGCCTGGGCGACCATCCCAACGTCGGCGAGATCCGCGGCCGCGGCCTCATGGTCGGGCTCGAGCTCGTCGCCGACCGATCGACACGCGTCGCCGTCCCGCGGACCGCCCGACTCACCGAGTCCGTCGTCCGCGAGGCTCGCGGGCGGGGCATCCTCGTCTATTCCGGAACCGGCAACGCGGACAGCGTCAACGGCGATCTCATCCTGCTGGGGCCGCCGTTCGTCATCACCGACGAGGAGCTGGTGCGCCTCGCCGACGGGGTCTCGGAGGCCGTGGCCGTGGCCGTCGCCGACGTGGAGCTCGCCACGCACTGACCGGCGCCCGCTCGCGCCATACGACAGATGACGCAGCGCCGAACCGCCCGATAGGGTCATGCCGGGTACGCCCGGTCCGCTGATAGGCTCTCGAACATGGCCCTCCCAGGTCTCCACGCGCCCCTGCCCGTGCGCGCTCCGAACGTGGCGTGGCGGCTGCCATCCACATGGCCGCGGACGGCATCCGGGCGCGTGCTGCTCGCCGGCGGTGTCGCGACGGCCGCCTTCGTCCTTCTCGCGACGTGGAACGTCGGCGGGCTCGGGCTGCTCTGGGCGAACGTGCACTGGACGCTGGCGGCGATCGTCGGGACGGCCGCCATCGGCCTGAGCCTCCGCGGCACGACCGGCCGCGTCCGCGCGGTCCGGCTCTGGGCAGCGTGCTCGATCGGTCTATGGACCGTCGGCCAGCTCGTCTGGGACGTGCAGGTGGCCGTGGGTTTCGCGCAGTCGCCGACGCCCGGCGATCTCGTCCTGATGGCGACCGTGCTGCCGATGACCGGCGTCCTGCGCGCCTCGATCCGGCGGCACGTGACCAGGGTCGAGGAGGTCGCCGTCTACCTCGACGCGGCGACGGTGGCCCTGGCGATCGGGGCGATCGGCCTGGTCGTCTTCGGCTGGGCGATGTCCTCGCCTGCGATCGGAGCCCTTCCGTCATTCCTTGGCCTGCCCCAGGGCCTCGCGCTCGTGGGATTGCCGATGATGTTGACGGCCGTCCTCGGAGCGACGGTCATCGCCAACCTCACGCTCGGCCAGCCGATCGCCCTCCGGGGCGGGTGGGCGATCGCCCTCGGCCTTGCCCTCCTGTGGGTGGCCACGCTCGCCTGGCTCCAGATGGTCGTCGACGGGGGACCCTCATCCTCGTCGCCGTTCAACGCGGTCTTCTCGGCCGGCCTGCTGGTCGGTGCGTACGGGTCGTCGACCTGGGCGACCGATCAGGAGCCCCGCCGGCGGAACGCCCGGCTCATGCGGGTCGTCCGCTCGGGTCTGCCGGTCGCCGCGGGAGGCCTCACGACGGCGCTCATCGTCTTCCACGCGGAGATCGTCCGGCCGGAGCTGGGGCAACCGTTCCTCGTGCTCGTCGGCCTCGCGATCGCGGCCGCGCTGTTCCGGCAGACCCTCATGCTCCAGGACCGCGCCCGCAGCCAGCGTGAGCTGGAGTTGCTCAACGCCCGGGTCCAGGGCGCGCTGGACGACCGCGCGGTGTCCGAGGCGGAGCATCGCGTCCGCGCCGAGCAGCTGGCGCGCGTCCTTGCGGCGTCGGAGGTCCTCATCCTCGGAGCCGTGAGAGCCGGGGACGATCGGTTCGAACGCGCGCTCGCCCTCGTCGCGCCCGACGGCATCCTGGCCTGCCTGACGCGCTGGGATCCCGACACGTCGCGGATCACCTGGATCGCCCGCCACGGGGCGGCCGCCGTCGCCGAGGTCGCCGTCGCCGACTCATCCGCGTTCGAGGACCTCAGGCCGGAATGGCAGATCGTGCTCACCGACAACCGGTCGATCACCTATCGCTGCGATGCGGGACCCGCCACGGCCGAGCAACCGGCTCACGCGGCCAGCGCCCACCTCGTGCTCCCGCTCCATGACCACACCGGCCGGATCCTGGGCTTGCTCCATCTCGAGGACGGCGAGGAGGCGCGGACGATCGAGCCGACGTTCGTGGACCTCGCCCGCCTCATGGCCAACCAGCTCGCGATCGCCCTCGAGAACGCACGTCTCGTCGACGACCTCCAGGCGCGCATCGCGGAGCTGAGCCGGGTGCAGACGCAGGTCATCGCGTCTTCCAAGCGGGCCGCGATCGGCGAGCTCTCGGCGGCCGTGGCCCACGAGGTGAACAACCCTCTCCAGGGCATCCTGGGGTACGCGGAACTCCTCCTGCGGGACGCCCGGGCGGCGGGGACGTCGCTCGATGAGCTCGAGGTCATCCGCTCCGAGGCGCTGCGCGCCCGCACGATCGTCCAATCGCTCATGGAGTTCGCCCGGCCGCAGGCCCCCGATCGCCGCCCGACCGATCTCACGGAGCTCGTCTCGGGGACGCTCGGTCTCATGCGCTACCACCTCGAGCGGGGCGGCGTCACGATCGAGGAGACCTACGCGCCGATGCCCCTCGTCGAGCTCGACCCGGACGCCATCCGCCAGGCCGTCCTGAACGTCATCAACAACGCCGTCCAGGCCATCTCGGCCGACGGTGGCAAGCTCACCGTGACGACGCGGCAGGAAGGCCGCGAGGCCGTCATCACGGTCGCCGACACCGGGGTCGGCATGGACCCCGCCACCCTCGAGAACGCGTTCGTGCCGTTCTTCACGACGCGAGACGTCCACGAGGGCACGGGCCTCGGCCTCTCGGTCACGCAGGGCATCGTGGAGGCGCACGGCGGCCTCATCGCATTGACCAGCGAGTCCGGCGTGGGCACGACCGTCGTCATCCGCCTGCCGCTCGATCCGCCGACCCCGTCGGACCTGCCGCCCGCGGATGGACCGCCATGACCGGCACGTCACGGTCGGGCGACCGGCACGGGTCCGATGGTCGGATGCGTGCGCTGTGCGTCGATGACGAGGCGGTGACCCTGAAGCTCATCGTCCGGCTTCTCGAGGACCTCGGCATCGCGGCGACGCCGGCGACCTCGCCGCTCGACGGGCTCCGGTTGTTCGACCAGGATCACTTCGATCTCGTCCTGACCGACATCCGGATGCCGGGCATGAGCGGACTCGTGTTCCTCCAGGAGATCCGGGCCCGCGATCCGCAGGTCCCCATCCTCGTGGCGACCGGCTTCGCGACACTCGACAACGCGATCCGCGCCCTTCGCGAGGGCGCCTCCGGGATGCTCGTGAAGCCGTTCACCGCCGAGGAGTTCCGGACCGAGATCGAGAACGCGCTCGAGCGGGCGCGGATCCGCCACGACGCGCTCCAGTACCGCTTCGTCGCGCCGATCCTCGACGGGGTCGCGCTGGCCCTGACCGCCGCGATCGAGGCACGCGACATCGAGACCGGCGACCACTGCCGCTCGCTCGGCTACATGGGCGAGCGGGTGGCGGCCCACCTCGGCCTGGGGGCCCAGGAGCGCACGACGATCCGCATCGGCGGATTCCTCCACGATGTCGGCAAGATCGCCATCGCCGACGCCATCCTCCTCAAGCCCGGCGCGCTGACGCCCGCCGAGTACGAGGAGATGAAGCGCCATTCCGAGCTCGGCGCGGCGATCGTCGAGACCCACGTCGAGATGGCGGATATCGCCCGGATCGTCCGCCACCATCACGAACGCTGGGACGGCCACGGGTACCCGTACGGCCTGAGCGGCTCCGCCATCCCGCTCGGCGCGCGCATCATCTCGGTGGCCGACGCCTTCAGCGCGATGACGACGGACCGGGTCTACCGCGCCGCGCTGCCCGTCGAGAAGGCCTGGGACGAGCTGCGGCTCAACGCCGGCGGCCAGTTCGATCCGGGCATCGTCGAGGCGTTCGAGGCGTCTGTCGGCCTCGAGGGGATGGCCGCCGGGATCGTGCCCGAGCACCCGGCTCCACCGGCCTGGCCGACCCCGAGGATCCACGCCCCTCGCCTCGTGTCGGCCGCGACATCGGGTCGCTCGGTCCGGGCCAGGCCGTCGACCGAGCCCGTCGGCTGAGCGTCAGGACCAGCGCGAGCGCCACCCGCCGCGGAACACGAGCACGACTCCGAGCGCGATGAGGACGATCGGCCAGGCATAGTGGCCGATCGCCGGGAAGCCCGCCACGTGGCTCGCGACGGTCGAGCCGCCGGTGAGCACCAGCAGGCCGCCGAAGACGAGCTGCCAGCCCCACCCGCCCCGCTCCGCGGCCCGGATGGCCGCGATCACGAGGAACGCGATTCCGAGGAAGAACGTTCCCCAGCCCTCACCGCCGTCGATGACACCGGCCGCGGCCAGCACATCCGGCAGGCTCAGGGCCGTGATGATGGCGCCGACATACAGCGCCGAGGTGCGCCGGTTGGCCAGCCACGAGACGACGAACGCGAGGCCGATGGCCAGCGCGACCAGGGAGCCGGCCGCCTGGAGCTCGGGGGCGACCTGCTGGAGCAGGAGCAGGGCTCCGAAGACCAGGAGGAAGATCCCGATCCACGGGACGCCCGCCCGGTCGTTCGGCGAGTTCCAGCCCCAGCTCACGACATGGACCCGGCCGTCGTCGGTGCCCGGCGTTCCGCTCATGCGGTCAGCCTACCGCTCCGAGCGACGCCGCGCCATCGGCACCGGGCTCGTCGTCCTCGACGTGGCTGAAGCCGAGCCGGTCGGCGAACCGGCCGAGCACCCCCGGCGCCCACCAGTTCCAGCGTCCCATGAGGCGCATCGTGGCCGGGACGAGCAGGACCCGGATGATCGTCGCGTCGAGGAGCACGGCGATGGCCATGCCCACGCCGATGCTCTTGATCGTGATCGTGTCGGCCAGCGCGAACGCGGCGAACACGCTGACCATGACCAGCGCTGCGCCCGTGATGACGCCGGCCGTCCTGGCGAGACCCTCGGCCACCGAGGCCGTGTTGTCGCCGGTCCGCCGGTAGGCCTCCTGGATCCGCGACAGGAGGAGCACCTCGTAGTCCATGGACAGGCCGAAGATCACGCTGAACATGATGATCGGGTTGCCGGCGATGGTGTACCCGAGCGGGTTGAAGTGGAGGATCTCGGACAGGTTGCCGTCCTGGAAGATCCAGACGAGGGCACCGAAGCTCGCGCTGATCGACAGGAGGGTCATCACGACGGCCTTGAGCGGGATGAACAGCGACCCGAAGAGGAGGAAGAGCACGATGGCGCTCGCGATGAGCGTCAGGCCGACCGCCCACGGCATGCGTGCGCCCTGGGCCACGAGGAAGTCGTGGCCCGTCGCCGCGGTCCCGCCGATCAGGGCCGTCACGCCGCCGCCCGGCACGATCGCGCGGAGCGTCGGGATGAGCGAGGTCGCGGCCGGCGTGGCCGGGTCGATGGGGCTGATGACGTCGATGCGGACGGTGTCGCCGCGGACGTAGATCTTCTGGAGCGTCGCCAGGGCCGATGCGACCTGGGCCGGCCGCTGGTCGGCCGGCAGCGCGTAGAACGCCGCGACCTGCTCGGGGCTGAACGCGGCCCCGGTCGCCGGATCCGTCAGGGTATAGGCGCTCTCGACGTGATCGACGCCGGGCGTCGCGGCGAGCGCCGCCGCGTACCTGGCGAGCGCGAGCGCGACATTGGGGCTCGTGGGATCGCCGGGCGCCGTCGCGACCGCGTCGATCGGTGTCGTCTCGCCGGCCGCGAACTCGTGCTGGAGCGCCAGGTACGCATCCCGGCTCTCGAGCCCGGCGGGGTAGATGGCCGCGCCCGGCACGCCCTGGGTGAGGCGGAAGAACGGCGAGCCGAACACGAAGAGCACGGCGAGGACCGGCACGAGCACCGCGATCGGGCGGCGCATGACGGCGGTCGCGACACGCTCCCAGCGGCTGGGTCCGGCGACCCGGGCGGTCCGGCCGAGTCGCCGGAGGAGCCCGCCGACGCTGAGCGAATCGATTCGATGGCCGAGCATGCCCAGGACCGCCGGCAGGAAGGTCAGCGAGAAGCCGAGCGAGCTCACGACCACGAGCATCCCGGCGATGCCGATGCTGCTGATCGCGGTGGCCGAGAACAGGAGCAGGCCCGACAGGCCGACCGCGACCGCGAAGCCCGAGAAGGCGACTGCCTTGCCGCTCGTGGCGATCGCCTTCTCGACGGCTTCCGCCACCGTCCGCCCCCGGCGCAGCTCCTCGCGGAACCGGCTGACGATGAAGAGGCTGTAGTCGATCGAGAGGGCGAGTCCGAGCATCGTGGCGATGTTGATCACGTAGACGCTCATCGGGACCTGCTGGCTCACGAAGAAGACGAGGCCGAGCGTCGTGGGGATCGCGAGGGCCGCCACCACGAGCGGCATGAAGGCCGCGGCGAGACTCGCGAAGACGAGGATGAGGATGAGGGCGAGGACCGGGAAGCTGACGGTCTCGGCCCGCTGGAGGTCTTTCTCCGAGAGCGCGGCCGCGTCCTGCGTGATCGGGCCGTAGCCCGTGAGCGCGATCGTGTAGCCGGCCGGTGGCGCGAGCTTCGCCCGCAGCCCGTCCACGAGCGGGACCGACTGGTCGTCGGCGACGTTGAGCTCGATGACGGCGTATGCGGCGTCGCCCTTCGTGCTGATGAACCGCCGGTCGCCCGTCTGGGCAAACCCGGTGACGCCGGCCACGTCAGGGTCGCCCGAGATCCCGGCCAGGGTCGCGGCGATCGCGCCCTGGAACGCCGGGGTGGAGGCGTCGGAGCCCGGACCACCGCGGAACAGGACGACGATGGTGCTCCGCCCGGTCCCGAAGTCGCGGGCGAGGTGATCGGCCACCTGGGCCGACTCGGATGCCGGGTCGAGCCAGCCACCGGACGAGAGATGGCTCGAGGCCTTCGTGGCGAAGAAGCCCATCGCGACGGCGATGAGCAGCGCGGCGACCACGATGGGGCGACGTGCCCGGTAGACGAAGGCTCCCCAGCGGCTGAACATCGGTAGTGGTCCTTCCTGAGGACCGGCCGGGACGCGACCGGTGATTCCAGCGATGGACCAACCATAGAGAATGGCCGTTCCCTGTGTCAAGTTGCATTCGGAGTCCATCCCGGTCGCGGTGTGCTCAGGATGACGCGCTGATGGCTTGCGGTGGTACCGTGGGGCCGCTATCCTCAGAGGACCGAGCGTTCGTTTTGGAGTCGTCGGCTTGCCAAGGATCACCGCCCAGCACGAGCAGGAAGTCCGGGCCCGGATCGTCCGGGCCGCCAACGATGTGTTCGGCTCCCTCGGCTACCACCGGGCGACGATGCGCGACGTGGTCGCGGCGAGCGGCCTGTCGGTCGGTGCGATCTACACGTACTTCGGGAGCAAGGACGAGCTGTTCCTCGCCTGCTGCGACCTCACGGCCGACGAGGTGGGCGGCGCGATCGCGGCGCGATTGGCCCAGGGCACCACCACCCGCGAGCGCCTGCACATCGCGCTCGGCTTCTATCTCGACTCTCTCGACGGGACGGCCGGCGTCGTCGCCGACCCAGCGGTCCTCATCCACGCCTGGGCCGAGGCGGAGCAGGAGCCGGCGATCCGGGAGATGCTCGGCCGCCGGCGCGAGCAGATCTCGACGATCGGCCGGATGCTCCTCGCGGAGGGGCTGGCGCACGGCGAAGTGCCCGCCTGGGCCGACATCGACGCGCTGGCCGTGGCCTTCGGGGCGATGCTCGACGGGCTCTCGCTCGTGCGGCTCGAATCGGGCTCGCGCTACCGGCGCGCGGATGCGGAGCGGCAGGCCGGGGCGCTCATCGAGCTCCTCCTCGCGGCCACCGCCGCCGACCGCCCGATCTCCCCCGGTGCCGTCCTCGCGCCGTATGCTCCGCCGGCGGGGGTCGGCTGAGGGTTCCGGAGGCAGCGGTGTCCCACGTCCAGACGGTCCGTGGCCCGGTCGCGCCGGAGACGATCGGCTTCACCTTGCCGCACGAGCACACGGCGATCGCCCTGTGGCACGTCCGGGACCGCTGGGACTACTGGGAGCTCACGCCGGACGACGACGTCATCGAGGCCGAGCTGGGCCTCTACCGGGCGGCCGGTGGCACGTGCCTCACGGACCTGACCCTGCCCGGAGTCGGGCGCGACCCGACCCGACTCGTGAAGCTCGCGGAGCGGACCGGGCTCCACGTCGTCATGGGCTGTGGCTGGTACCGGGACGCTTACTACCCACCGGAGGCGCGCATCGACCGGCGCACCGTGGACGACCTGGCCGACGAACTCGTCCGCGAGTGGACCGACGGGGTGGGGGAGACCGGCATCCGGCCGGGCATCATCGGCGAGATCGGCACGGACAAGCCGTGGCTCTCGCCGGCCGAGGAGCGCGTCCATCGCGCGGTGGCCCGGGCGGCGCGCCGGACCGGGCTGGCCATCACCACGCACGCCGTGCTCTCGGACGTCGGGCTGGCCCAGCTCCGGGTCTTCGAGGAGGAGGGCGTCGACCCAGCCCGGGTCGTCATCGGCCACGCGGATTCGTATCCGCACCTCGAGCATTATCTCGAGATCGTCGGCCGCGGCGCGAGCGTCGAGTTCGACTTCCTGGGCATGAGCTTCACCCCGATGGAGCGCAAGGGCGAGGAGCGGATCGCCGGATACGTGCTCGAACTGGTCGCCCGCGGTCATGGCGACCGGGTGCTGCTCTCGCAGGACGTCTGCCACAACAGCCAGCTCAAGCACTACGACGGGAACGGCTACGTCCACCTCCAGGAGTCGTTCCTGCCCCGGCTCCGGGCGGCGGGCCTGTCCGAAGCGGACGTGACCCGGCTCACCGTGACCAACCCGGTCCGGATCCTGACCGTCGGCTAGCGCGGCCCAGGGGAGTCGCCGGCCCGGCTGGGCAACCCGCGGCTATGCCCGTGGGTGCATATCGCGGCTGGCGACGCTCGATGGGATCGATCAGGCCGCGCCGAGGGTCGCCTTCACGGTGAGCGCGACGTTGCCCTTCAAGGCCCCGGAGATCGGGCAGCCATCCTTGGCGGCGTCGGCGAGCTCCGCGAACGTGGCCTGGTCGATGCCCGGGACGACGCCGGTCACGGTCAGGGCGCTCTGCGCCACCTTCCAGCCGGCGTCGCCCTTCTCGAACGTCACGGCGCATGTGATGTCGAGACGCGTCGCGACGGTGCCGTTCTTGGCAAGGCCGTTCGAGAACGCCATCGAGAAGCATGCGGCGTGGGCGGCAGCGAGAAGTTCCTCGGGGCTCGTCATGCCGCCGTGGCCCTCCGTGCGGGCGGCCCATGAGACGGGCAGGCCGGCGAAGCTTCCACTCGAGACGGAACTGACCACGCCCGAACCCGAGAGCAGATCGCCGCTCCAAGTGGACGATGCGGTGCGGACCTGTTGCATCCCTGTCCTCCTCGTGTGAGTCCGGGCATGGTCGCACAGGAGCCGGTGACCCGCGCCGTAGCGGGAGCCATGATCACCGTGTCTGGTGGGCGAGGGGCTCGCGGAAGAGGGATTGACAGATACGCAGATATCTGCCTATTCTCTCGGCCATGCGACGCAAGTCCGGCTCTCTCGTCTCGCTTGAAGTCTCGATCCTCGAGTCGGCGCTGCGCCTCCGGAGCGACGGCCAGGAGGAAGTCCACGGGTTCCTGCTCGCCAAGGTGATGCGGGACGGAGCCGGGGCGCGACGGCTGACGGCATACGGGACGCTGTACCGCGCACTCGAACGCCTCGAGGGCTTCGGCTTCCTCGAAAGCCACTGGGAAGACCCCACGATCGGCGCGAGCACCGGCCGGCCGCCGCGCCGTCTCTATCGGCTCACGGTCAGCGGGCAGCACGCCCTCCTGGACGCCGCAGCGACCGGGCCGGTCCCGTCGAGCCCGTCGGCCAGGCCCATCCCGTCATGAACGCGGCGTCGTCGCTCGTCCGCCGCTGGGTTGACCTGTACACGCGGGGCCTCGCGACGGAGCTGCAGGCCACGCGACGCGCCGAGATCGAGAGCGACCTGTGGGCGCAATCGGAGGA
>DASVIK010000240.1:0-3736 GCA_036382135.1 Candidatus Limnocylindrales bacterium
CCCGGGGCCGGCTGCGCAGCCAGTTCGGGCGGCACGGCGAGGCGCCCTCGACGCTGACCGAGCTCGACGACGCGCTGGATCCGGCCGGGCTCACGATCGGTTTCGCCCGCCGCTTCGCGACATACAAGCGTGCCGCGATGATCCTCAGCGACATGGACCGCCTCGAGCGGCTCGTGCGCAATACCGATCGCCCCGTCCAGCTCGTGTTCGCCGGCAAGGCCCACCCCGCCGACCGGCCGGGCCAGCAGGTCATCCAGGACATCTTCGCCCGCTCGCGGTCGACGAAGCTCCGCGGACGGGTCTTCATCATCGAGGACTACGACATGCGGGTGGCCCGGTTCCTCGTCCAGGGCGTCGACGTGTGGCTCAACAACCCGCGCCGCCCGCTCGAGGCGTCGGGCACGTCGGGGATGAAGGCAGCCGCGAACGGGGTCGTCAACCTGAGCGTGCTCGACGGCTGGTGGGACGAGGGCTGGACGGGCGACAACGGCTGGGCCATCGGCGGCCGCGAGGCGAACAGCGACGAGGGCGCCCAGGACTGGAGCGACGCCCTCGACCTCTACCGGCTCATCGAGGAAGAGGTCGTGCCGCGCTACTACGAGCGGACCCCCGGGGGCTTCCCGGCCGCCTGGGTCGCCCTCATGCGCCGGTCGATCGCCAGCACGATCTGGCGCTTCTCGACGACCCGGATGCTCCACGAGTACACCGAGCAGATGTACCTGCCGGCGGCCGGCGTGCCCGTCCTCACCGCGGCGCCGTATGAGACGGTCAACGAGGGCGGCTGACCAGAGCGTCGCCCCGCGGATGCGGCGCTAGTCCTCCAGCACGATCAGGGCGCGCTGGGCAGGCAGGGCGAGCGTGAGCCGCCGCCGGCCCTCGGCGGCCTGCGGGTCGATGCTCGGTGCGTCCCAGCCGGGCAGGTCGAGCGCGGTGATGCGCCGCCACGACGGGGCCGGCAGCTCGAACGTGATCGATTCGGAGGTCGTCCCCGCGTTCACCATGACGAGGGCGCGCGCGCCGTCGGCCTCGCGGAGCAGGGCGAGGCAGTGCCCCTCGGCCGCCAGGACACGGACCGTCCCCCGCCGGAGGGCCACGTTGGCCTTGCGCGCGGCGATGGCCGCCGCGACGAAGGAGCGAAGCTCGGTATCGCCCGTGGAGGGATCGACCGGATAGGCGCGCCGGCAGTCGGGATCGTTGCCACCCTCCATCGCGAGCTCGTCGCCGTAGTAGATGCACGGCGCGCCCGGCAGGATCAGCTGGAGGAGCATCGCCACCCGGGCGGCCGCGCGGTCCCGTCGCAGGAGCGTGAGAAGCCGCGGGGCGTCGTGGCTGCCCAGGAGGTTGAACTGGACGGCCGTGATCGCTGGGTCGTACAGGTTCATGAGGTGCTCGAGCCGTCGCGCGAACCCGCGGGCATCGAGCGGGCCGAGCGTCCGACGATACGTGCCGTGCTGCTCGATGACCGCCGTGTCCAGTCGCCCAGCCGAGGCGAACCCGATGATCGCCACCCCGAGCGGGTAGTTCATGAGCGCATCGAAGCGGTCGCCGAGTAGCCACTCAGGCGCCTCGTCCCAGATCTCGCCCACGAGGTAGGCCTGCGGGTCGATCGCCCGGCAGCGCTGCCGGAACTCCGGCCAGAACGTCGGATCCTCGATCTCGGCCGGCACGTCGAGCCGCCAGCCGTCGATGCCGAAGCGGAGCCAGTGCTCGGCCACGCCCATGATGTACCCGCGCATCCCGCGGTCGGCGACGTTGAGCTTGGGCAGGGCCGGCATGCCCCACCAGGCCCGGTAGCCGAGCGGCCCGAGGTGGAGCGTCGGCCCGCCACGATCCGGATACGGGTTGAGGCCGCGCTCGCCGGTCAGGACCTCCGGGTCGAGGAGGAACCAGTCGCGGTACGGCGACTGCGCGCCGTTCTCGACGACGTGGTGGAACGGCCAGAACCCACGGCCGGCGTGGTTGAAGACCCCGTCGAGGATGACCCGGATGCCCCGGGCGTGCGCCTTGTCCAGGAGCTCCCGCAGCGCGGCATCGCCGCCGAGCAGGGGGTCGACGGCCATGTAGTCGAAGGCGTGGTAGCGGTGATTGGACGCCGAGGCGAAGATCGGGGTCAGGTACAGCGCGTTGATCCCGAGCTCCGCGAGCTCCGGCAGGCGCTCCGCGATGCCGTAGAGGTCGCCACCCTTGAAGCCGTGCTGGGTCGGTGGTGCATCCCAATCTTCGAACGTCGCCGGGTCCACCCCGGCGCTTCGCTCGGGAGTCTTGCCCGCGCGCTCCATCGTCGCGCTCCGCGCGAACCGGTCCGCGAAGATCTGGTAGAAGACGGCGTCACGGGCCCACTCCGGCGTGTCGATCGGGTCGGGCGGCATCGGTCTCCTCGGTGGACGGTTCGCGTCGATGGGACGTCAGGTGGGCAGCGCGTCGGGTCGGCGGATCAGGGCGCCAGGTCGATGACCACGACGCTCCGCGCCGGGATCGTCAACGGACGATAGCCGCTGAAGCCACCGGCCGCCGTCACGGTGGGGCCGGACGCCGTGGCCGCCCCCTCGTCCCCGCCCAGCACGACCGAGGCGGCCGGGGTGCCGCACAGCGGTCCCGCCGCCAGGGTCAGGCCGGCGTCGGCCGGCGTGTCGGAGACGTTGGCGACGACCAGGGCGGTCTCGGACGGCGCGGAACGGATGGCGGCTACGACGCCGGCCGCGTCGCTCGTCACGGGCACGTACGCCCCCTCCGACAGCGCCGGGTGAGCGCCACGCAGCGCGATCAGGTCGCGGTACGAGGACCACAGGGACCCCGGATCGGCCGCCTCCGTGGCGACGTTCAGGGCGGCAGGATCGGCCGACAGCGCCTCCCACGGTGTATGGCCGCTGAACCCGGCGGCCGGGCCGCTCGTGTCCCAGCGCATGGGCGTCCGGATGCGCTCATCGGGCTTCTGGCCGGTCATCCCGAGCTCCTCGCCGTAGTACACGAACGGGACGCCCGGACCCGTGAGCAGCAGGCTCGCCGCCAGGCGGAGCTCGGCCGGGTCACCCGCCAGCTGGCTCGCGACGCGATCCATGTCGTGGTTGGTGAGGAATGCGCCGAAGCCGCCGACCGGTGGATAGAGCGAGGTGATCTTGGCGAACGAGCCGGCAAGGCCCTGGGCCTGGCCCGTCTTCACGGCACCGATGTAGGCCGTCGAGAGCCCGAACTCGAACGTCATGTCCAGCGCGTCGGGGACATAGGCCGAGCTCACGGGCGACGGGTCCCAGACCTCGCCGATGAGGAGGGCGCCCGGCGCCGCCTTCTCGACATTCGCCCGGAAGTCGCGCAGCCATACCTTCGTCCCGGGCGTGTTCTCCGTCGCCGACGGGTCCTCGATGAGGTACTTCGCGGCATCGATCCGGAAGCCGTCCACGCCGACATCCGCGACCCAGAAGCGGGCGATGTCGTCGATCGCGGCAGTCACGCTGGGCGCGCTGAGGTTGAGGTCCGGGAAGTCCGACCCGAACGCCCCGTAGTAGAGGCGGGACCCGAGGCGATGCCAGTTCCCCGCTCCTTGCTTGTCGGACCAGACGTACCAGTCCGCGTGGGCCGAGTTCGGCTTCTGGCTATCGATGAACCACGGGTGCTGGTCCGACGTGTGGTTGACGACCATGTCCATGACCAGCCGGATGCCGCGACGATGCGCCGCTGCGACGAGCTCGTCGACGTCTTCGAGCGTCCCGAACGTCGGGTCGATCGCCTGGTAGTCGCT
>DASVIK010000241.1:0-5158 GCA_036382135.1 Candidatus Limnocylindrales bacterium
GTTCCCGCCTGTGGAGTCGGCGTCGGGCACCCAGGAGATCGCCCAGGCCAACAATGTCTTCGTCTTCCCGGGGCTCGGCCTCGGGGCGCTCGTCGCCGAGGCGCGGGCCGTCACCGACGGGATGCTCCTCGCCGCCGCGCATGCGCTGGCCGACTCGGTGACCGACGAGCGTCTCGCGAAGGGCACGCTGCTGCCGCCGATCGGGGAGCTCCGGGCGATCGCGCGGAAGGTGGCCATCGCCGTCGTGACCGAGGCTCGTCGGGCCGGGGTGGCGGGGCTGGCCGACGACCTGGGTCCTGCGGCCGCGGTCGATGCCGCCACGTGGTGGCCGGCATACGTTCCGTACCACCGCGGTCGGGTGGACCAGACCGAGCGCCGGCGGGCCCTGGCCGGCTGACGCCGGAGGCGGTTCGCTGGCCGCCGGGCCCACCTGAGCGCCTGGTCGTACCCCGGGTCAGCCGGCCGGCGGCGTCATGCCGAGGAGCTGCCCGAGGTCAGGCCTCGTGAACGGGTCGTCTTCGACGATCTTGCCATCGGCGAGACGGTAGAAGGTGAGACCCTGGGCCGTGACTTTCTCCCCACTGGGACGGGTGACCTCGCTGGTGAAGCGGGCGACCACCACATCCCCGTCGGCCACGAGGTCCTGGATGGTTAAGCGCATGCCGGAGACTGCAGCAGCCATTGCGCCCAGGATCCCCTTGAAGCCGGCGAGGTCGGCACCCCCCATCGCGGTGTTCACGTAGTTCGTGGCCGCCAGCTCGTCGAGCACGGCCAAGTTGTGTCCTTCTAGGACCTCGGTCATGAACCGGCGGACGACGGCCTTGTTCCCTTCAGTCGACATGGCGGACGCTCCTTGGGGGAAGTGGCTGGGCAGCAAGTATGGCCCGGCTGACCAATGTCCAACGAGATCGCGTTGTGGGCTGACCAATACGACCAAGTGAACGTCAAACCCAGGTTCAGGCCTCGTAGATCTCCGGGTTGACCGGGTTCGGCAGCCGCTCGCCTCGCACGCCCGCGATGAGGTTCGCGGCGGCCATGGCGGCCATCCGGCCCCGGGTCGCTCGCGAGGCCGAGGCGATGTGCGGCACGACGAGGCAGTTGGCGAGCGTGAGGAGCGGATCGTCGCCCGGCATCGGTTCGGGATCGGTCACGTCGAGGGCCGCCCCGCCGATGACCCCGTCGCGGAGCGCGTCGTAGAGCGCGGCCTGGTCGACGACGGGCCCGCGAGCCGTGTTGATGAGGATCGCCGTCGGCTTCATCCGTCGGAGCTCGGCGGCGCCGATGAAGTGGCGCGTCGCCGGCCCGAGCGGGACGTGGACGCTGACGAAATCGGATCGGGCCAGCAGCTCGTCGAGGGTCACGAACGTCGCCCCACCGGCCGCCGCCTCGGTCTCGGGGGCGACCCGGTTGCGGCTCGCGTACAGGATCGGCATGCCGAAGCCGGCCGCGCGCCGGGCGACCGCCTGGCCGATCCGCCCGAAGCCCACGATGCCGAGCGTCGAGCCGTGCACGTCGGTGCCCAGGAACGCCATCGGGCCCCACGTCCGCCAGCCGCCGGCCCGGACGAGCCGGTCGCCCTCGGCGATGCGGCGGGCACCGGCCATGAGCAGGGCGAAGGCGAGGTCGGCGGTCGTTTCGGTCAGGACGCCGGGCGTGTTGCCGACGGCGATCCGGCGCCGCGTGCAGGCGGGGACGTCGACGTTGTCGTAGCCGACGGCGAAGTCGCTCACAACCCGGAGCTGCGGCCCGGCCGCGTCGAGCAACTCGTCGTCGACCCGGTCGGTCAGCAGGGTGAGGATGCCGTCACAGCCGGCGACCGCGCGGAGCAGCTCGGCACGCGGCGGGGGCATCTCGCCATCCCACAGCGCGACATCGCACGCGGCCCGGATGGGAGCGAGGCCGTCGTCGGGGATCTGTCGGGCGACGAAGACACGGGGCCGAGCGGTCATCGGCTCAAGTATGGCCGCCGTCTTCGCATGACGACCGGCGGTCGGCTCGCCCCGTTAGCCGAGGAGGCCGAAGAGGACGTTCGAGCCGAGGCCGATCAGCCCCAGGCCGATGGCCAGCCAGGCGGCCGGCGCGGCGTACGCGGGGAACCGTTGCCCGACGCGGCGCACGAGCAGCACGAGGATGATCACCGCCGCGGCCTTGAGGAGGACCGGCCCGACGTCACCGGCCCGGATGAACAGTTCCCGGGCGAGGAAGTTCTGCTCGGCCTGGATCCCCGTCCGCCCGATGGCGGCGATGAACGTGAGGAGGTCGCCCAGCTGGGTCAGGATGACACCGCCCAGCAGCGGCTGGAGCTCCCGTCGGAGGACGCGTTCCTTCACGCCTGCGATCGTCCGGGAAACACGGCCCCGCGTCAGTAGGACGGCGGTCATCGAGGACGCCCCTCGAAGTACCAGTCGAGCGTTGCGGGCAGAGCCGGATGGCGCCCCGGACCGGTGCGGGCACGCATCACTGAGGCAGCCGAGGTGGAGTCCGGTGACCTACGGTCGAGAGCGGCGTACTTGTAGAGGCGCATGGCCGGAAGTACCAATGAGGACGTACCCGAAAGTACCAAGTCGGTGCTATCGAAGGGAGGTGAGGGAGACACTATGCATCAGTTCTGGAACGCACTCAACAAGTTCGATCGGATCGTCGAGCGCGTCAACCGGGCCACTGGCCAGGGACTCGCAGAGTACGCACTCATCCTGGCGCTCATCGCGGTCGTCGCCATCGTCTCGCTCCTGTTCCTCGGCAAGGACGTGAGCAAGACTCTCAGCCGCGTGGGTCGGAGCGTCTAGCTCGCAGCCTGGGTAACGGCCTCATTGAGAGCCGGCGGGTCATCCGCCGGCTCTTTGATTCAGGCGTGGACGGCGGCCGCGACCGACCTGAGGCGCTCGAGGGCCTCCGCGATCCGCGGTCGCGAATTCGCGTAGCTCATGCGGACGTGGTCGTGCCCCTCGACCCCGAACGCCGTTCCGGCGAGGACCGACACACCGGCCTCGACGAGCGCCCGGTCGGCGAACTCGGCACCGGTCATGCCGGTCTCGGAAACGTCGGGGAACACGTAGAAGGCGCCGCTGGGGCGCAGGCAGCTGATCCCCGGGATGGCGTTGAGGCCATCCACGATGAGGTCGCGCCGGGCCCGGAACTCGCGGACCATCGCGTCGACCGGGTCCTGCGGCCCGTTGAGCGCCTCGACGGCGGCGATCTGGCTGAACGAGGAGACGCACGAGAAGCTGTTGATGACCAGGCGCTCGAACGCGTCGACCGCCGACGGCGGAACGATCCCGTAGCCGAGTCGCCAGCCCGTCATCGCGTAGGCCTTGGAGAAGCCGTCCAGTACGACGGTCCGCTCGGCCATGCCCGGCAGGCTCGCGATCGAGATGTGCTCGCCGGCGTGGACGATCCGCCCGTAGATCTCGTCGGTGAGGATCGCCAGGTCGTGCGCGATCGCGAGCTCGGCGATGCGCTCGAGCTCGGCGCGCGTGAGCACGCCCCCGGTCGGGTTGCCCGGCGAGTTCAGGACGATGAGCCGGGTCCGCGGCGTGATGAGGCTGGCCAGGAGATCCGTGTCGAAGCGGAACCCATCGGCCTGGCGGATCGGCAGCGGCACCGGCGTCCCGCCGACGAACCGGGTCATCGACGCGTAGATCGGGAACCCCGGATCGGGGACGATCGCCTCGTCGCCGGGACCGACGAGCGCCGTGATCGCGAAGCTCATGATCGGTTTCGCACCCGGCGTCACGACGACCTGCGACGGCGCGACCGGGAAGCCCTTGCGGGCGCCGGCATCGGCCGCGATGGCCTCCCGGAGGACGGGCAGGCCCAACGCCGGGCCGTAATGGGTGAAGCCCGCCTCGATCGCCCGTTCGGCCGCGGCGCGGACGTTGGGCGGGGTGTCGAAATCGGGCTCGCCGACCTCGAGGTGGATGACGTCCCGACCCGTCGCCTCGAGCGCCCTCGCCCGTGCGGCGGCCGCGAACGCGGTCTCCGTGCCGAGACGGTCCATCCGGGCGGCGAAGCGCATGACGGACATCCTAGCGCCGCCGCGTCACCGCGGCGCCTTCGCTCAGGAGTCTCGCCCTTCGCTCGGGAGTCGGTGCGCCGGGTCGCCCGCCGCGTCACGGCGGCGCTTCGCTCGGGAGCCTCGCCCTTCGCTCGGGAGTCTTGCTCATGCTGCGGTACGATCGAGGCGTGACGACGACGTTCTACGACATCGACGAAGCGAACGCGCGCATCCCCGTCGTCCGCGAGATCCTGACCCTCCTGCGCGATCAGCTGGCCGAGCTTGGCCGCCTGCGCGATGAGAGCCTGTCACCGGACCTCGACGACGCGGATTCGCGGCGGATCCAGCTGCGCATCTCGGGCATCGTCGACCAGATGCACGCCTCGGTGGCCCGGCTCGACGCCTGGAGCATCACCCTGCGCGACATCGGCACCGGGCTCATCGACTTCCCGGCCCTCGTCAACGGTCGCCAGGTGTGCCTCTGCTGGCGGCTGGGCGAGGACGAGGTCGGCTGGTGGCACGAGCTGTCGGCCGGGTTCTCCGGTCGGCTTCCGCTCGCCGAGCTGGCCTAGGTCCATGGCGCCCGGGCCTCGCGAGCGACCGGCGACCGTCCTCCAGGGCGGGCGGGCCAAGGCGTACCGTCCCCTTCCGGTCGAGGCCCGCGCGGCCGCGGTCGAGGAAGGACTGGAGGCCTACGGACGAGGCGACGCGTTCCTGGCCCACGAGCTTCTCGAGCCGGCGTGGATGGGCACCGCCGAAGAGGCGGAGCGCGAGCTCCTGCAGGGGCTCATCAAGCTGGCCGCCGGATACGTCCATGCCGCACGGGACAACTCGCTGGGCGTGGCGAAGAACCTCAGCGGGGCGCGCCAGCACCTCGCGGCCGCCGAGGCGGCGACGGTCGCCGGCGCGACGATCGTGATCCCGGAGCTGGCCTCCATCGACGTCCCGCGGCTCATCGGCGCCATCGACCGGATCGTGGCCCGGGTGGCACGGGACGGCGACGTGCCACTCGGACGACCGACGATCCGGCACCGGGCGAGGGACCGATGAGCGACCAGACCGCGGTACCGTCGATCGACGCGCGGACCGCCGACGCACGCCTTCGCGCGGGCGAGGACCCGGCCCCGGTCCTCCTCGACGTCCGCGAGCCTCATGAGTTCGTCA